>NZ_JBAWTG010000005.1:0-176581 GCF_037106235.1 Methylobacterium nigriterrae
CCCGCCGAGGCCGAAGCACGCTACTATGCACAAGCCGAGGTCCGAGCCTTGGCTGCCTGATCCAAACCAAACAGCCTCCGAAATTCCCGGAGCGGTTCAAGACGCTCGACCCGGCTGCGGTTGTTGTAGATCCACTCCGGACAAGCGACAGGAGCCTCATGCCGCTGCGGCGGGATCGCAGGCCGTGCACCCATGCGCCAGATGTGCTCGCGGAAGTGATGGCTGGTGTAGCCCCGGTCGCCCACCACCCACCTCGGCACGCCCGGCAGTTGATCGAGCAGCGGGATGGCCTGGGGCAGCTCATGCGCTTGCCCAGGCGCGATCCGGAAGGCGATGGCGCGACCAGCGCCATCGGCGATCACGCAAGCCTTGGTGCCATAGCCGCCGCGAGAGCGGCCAAGCGCCTCACGATGATCGCGCTCAGCTTGAGATTCCCCTTTCGCGCAGCCCCCGCCGCCTTCTGGTGAGCGCACACGCTGGTGCCGTCGAGGAACACCATGCCGAGCTGCACACCGCGCTCCTGAACGAGGCTGAGGAGCCGCTCCCAGACGCCGGCACGTGCCCACCGGATGAAGACCTGAGGGCACGCCACCAGGGTCCGAGTTCAGCTGGCACAGCGCGCCACTTGGCTCCGTTCTGATGGCGCTAGAGGATGGCCGAGATCGTGCAACGCAGATCCTGAGGCGGCGTCTTGCCCTTCGGCCGACATGCCTCAACGAGTGGCTCCAACTCGGCCCATTGTGCCTCCGACAGCATCGCTCCTCCTCGCGCAGGAGAGGCGAAACGCTCACCGCATCGGGTGGTTCAAGCGATCACAGGCCGTAGAGGCCTCCTGAAATGGAAAAGGGAGCCCGCAGGCTCCCCACGAGGCGGCAGAGATCAGCCCCACCAGTGGTGATGAGGGTACGTTCCCTGAACTTCGCGACTGGCAGACATCCCTACCGAACAAGGCCACGGGACACCTACGGTGAGGAGCCAATCACCACCGCAGCATCACCAGTCTGCTAGGAATAAAAGCTCCGGTCAAGGCTTTTGATTGACGCGACGCTAATTGCCAAGTTGGCTGATTGCGTTTCGCTAAGAAGCTCCGTCGGATGCGGCCTTATGCGATCCCCGTCGGCACTGAGGCCACGCGCGGGTATTTCCGGCAGCTGGGCCACGCTCGACTCACAATCTTGTTCGCCGCAGCTCAACCGTGCTTGACCTCGGCCCACGGCGGATATGCCTAGTGCGTACGGCGCTTTGCGCGCGTGCCGGAACGACCGAGAACGCGCCCCGGCCTATGAGAGCGAACGAGTGTAAGATGGGCAGGCTTCTCAGAGGTCTCGCAGGGCTGATCGTCGTGCTCTTGATGGAGCTGCCGGTTCAAGCAGGCGGACTTAACCTTGGCGGCACTGCGCGCTGGGTCGTGATCGCCAGTCGGCCCAATCTCGACGAGGCAATCGGCGTCGCGCGTTACCATCGCTGGCAACATCCAAATGTGCGTGTCGTGCGCGCAGCCAACGGCTGGTACGCTGTCGTTTTCGGGCCAGAACAGGTCTCCGATGCTCGCACGCTGCGCCAGAAGCTGTCGCGCGAGGGAGGACTGCCCAGCGACTTCATCTTCTCGCGCGGTGACAGCTACGTCGAACAGGTCTGGACACCGCCCTCTCGATCATCACCAGTCGCCGCGTCGGTAAAGTACGATGGCAAGCGCGACGTTGTCATGCGGCTCGCGGATGTCAGCGTGACCATCAGCAGTGCCCCGGAGAAGGGCAGCTCGGATCGTCACCCCATTGCGATTGGGCAGCAGAGCGGACGTCAGCTCTTCAAAATGGCGCTGGAGCGGTCCACGCGAGACCCGAAAGAGGATTATGCCTCCGACTTCGCGGAAATGGAGGCGGTACGTCTCGATCCAGCCTCACCCCGCCCGAGCTTCGTGTTCTCCTCTTTCTGGGGCGGTGCGCATTGCTGCACCGTCACCCAGATCGCTACCGAGGATGCTCGAAACGGGTTTTGGAATGTCGTGGATGGGGACACCCTCGACGGCGGGGGCGGCTACGCCTTTGAGGATCTCGACGGCGATGGGGTCTACGAGCTTCTGAGCGGCGACCAGAGCTTCCTCTACGCCTTTGCGCCTTACTCATCCTCGAACCTTCCTGCTCGGATCGCACGCCTGCGTGAGGGGCGGATCGAGGATGTATCGCGCCGTGCCGAGTACGCTGCTTATCATCGACAGCGGCTGGCAACCATGGAGCATAGCGCGAGCTTCAGTCCGGAGGTTTGGCGCGACAACGGCTTCCTGGCAGGCTGGGCTGCCCAGAGCATTCTCGTCGGGCGTGGTGAGCAGGCATGGGCACGCATGCTCCAGCTCTACGACCGCAACTCCGATTGGGTGCTGGAGGAGTGCGTCGTCAATCTGCCGCTGAGCAAATGTCCGGACGACCGCAAGCGTAAGGTCGATTTCCCAACCGCTCTGCGTCGTCACCTGAACGAGAAGGGCTACGCGACGGCCTGGCTCGGTCAGCCGAACGCACCTCCAGCCGCCATCCTTCCTCCGGCAGGGCCGCCGCAGTACGACATTGCTGCCAACCTGTTCGACAGGCTTTCGGTCGATCAGCGCATCAAGCTCCAGGTGCTGCTCACAGCCACCGGCTATCAAGTCGCCGTCCCAAGCGTGAGCTTCTCGAAGCGCCTGTTTGAGACGTTGCTCCGCTACCAGTCGCAGGCCTTGCAACCTGCCACCGGCATGTTCAGCGACCTGCAGACAGGTGCGCTGATGCGCGAGGCCACGCCACTGCTGCGCACTTGGGGATTTCGCGCCGCTCCGCATCCGTTCCGCGGTCGCCCAATTTGGGTGCCTGTTGGCCTCGGCCTACGTGAGGAGCGCACCGCGACTGGCATCACTTGGAAGGATCCTGCCAACCTTGTGGTGCTGAGCTATACTTCTGCACCGGACAGCTTGCAGGACAGCTATCGCAGTTCGCTCGACCGCTTTGCGCGCGAGGGTGCACGTGTGAATTTCAAGGTGATGCGGCCCGACTTCTTCGCGATCTCAGCGTCGGGGGCGGACGGGCTCGACTGGTACATTCGCTTCCACCGAGATGGGCCAGGCATCCTCGGGTTCTTTTTGGCCTGGAGGACAGCCGAGACGGACCTGCACACGATCGGGTTGAGGGCGACGATTAGACCAATCTCGCCCTCGTTGCCCAGGAGCCGCTCGCGGCTGCGCAACACGCCGGGGTGTTCAGAGCGTTCGGCGTCTCATGGATGAGCTGCGTGATGTTCGCGTGGTCGCGCTCGATCTGCTGCCAGATGTCCATACGCACAATCCTCCGGGTCGGCATGTTCCAACCCAGGCGAGGCACCGCCGTTCCCGGCTCACGCTTGCAGGTGAGAGGTCACCCAGTGCCTGCGCAAATCGGCTATCGCTCGGAAGAGCGGGAGGATCAGGACGGCCCCAACGATCCGCCGGTAGAGGTGTTAACCTCGAAAGCGGGAGATGATGCCGATGAACACGGCGGACGCACCGAGCGAGCGCTTGGAAACGGTATCCGAGCTTGCGGTCAGGCTGGCTGAGAGAACCTTGGCCAAGATGATGCAGCACCGCCCGGTCGATGAGCAGTCCGTGACGGCTCTCTCAGAAGCTGTCCTCCTGCTGCGGGACTACGGCCATCCCGTGCCGCCCCTTGCCCTTGAGTGTCTGACGCACTTCTTTCGAGAGCGCCGTGAGCATTCGGCGGCTGTTGAGCGGGGTGACAGCGCGGATCAGGAGCCCGGCCCACACCCGAATGAGGAGCATGGCGAGACCACCGCAGGCGGCAAGCTGATGGGCTTGTTCCGCTCGCTTCGCCCAGGAGCCTAACCTCAGCCAGGAAGCGGGCTGAGTGAGCCGCTTTGAGCCAGTCGGTGCACGGCTGTCTGGTGTCTGTCACCGTCGAGGATGCGGGGCCGCCAGTTCGAGCAACGAGGGGACAGGCGTTCCCCTGGGCTATCCCTAAGCCGCGACCGGCTCACTCTGCTGGAGAGTGCTTGATCCGAGCTCCCGCACCGCTTGAGCTGAGCACCAGCGTCAGCAGGCCCGCCGCGACCATGAAACCCGTAATCGCCAGAAGCGTCCGTTCTTGAGCATCGAGCCAGTGAGCGTCTTCAGGTTGTACGGTAAGGTAGGCCAGCACCAGGAAGCCAAGCAGGAAGCTCGGGGCTGCCTCGATCAGGTAGAGCCCCTGCCAGCCCGCCACCCCATGGGCTCCGTCCGTTGCAGCCATGATCCGAGCAGTTAGGGATGACATCCGCTCCTGCCGTGTGGCCCAAAGCCGCCCTGCCCCGAACTTTCGATTCCAAAAAGCGACAGCGCGGCCTGGCAGAACGCACCGGACGCATGCTACATTGCTGCTACACGCTCGCAGAAAAAGCCGTGATTAATCAATGCTCTGAGCTCCTTAGCGCCGCATCCCCTTGGGAGCGCCAGTTGGTGCTCAAGCCCTTGTCGGGGCTTAAGTTTTCGTCGGTATCGTGCCTTACGTCACCGCTCCCGCGGTTTGACCGATGTGCCATTGCGCCGATGCCGCAATTCGACGTCCGATGATTATCCCATAGATTTCATTCATCGCGTCCTCCCGCCTTTGATAATGCCGCTCTTGCCAAGCCCGTGGACGGCATGAGCGAGTGGATGCGGTTGCTGCCTACGAGGTGTCTGGGGAAGCGCCCGGGGCGTCGAGCGTGCCCAGTTCCCGTCGGCCGTTGCCATGATAGGGTTTCCCTGCTTCAGGAGCATCGCACGAGAGCCGGCTCAAGGCCACGAATGGGAGCAGCATGCGCGAGATCCGCTACTGGCACAGCGCGCCGTTTCGGCGGACCTACGGCCCGGACCGCTCGTGGAAGGGTTTCCCGAGGCAGGATCGGGACGGCTACTACCTGACGATGGGGTACCGGATCCGCCTCGATGACGGACAGCCGGAAGATGGCGAGCCAGCTCCCGAGCCGTCCAGGTCGATGCGAACCGGACCGGGCGGCCTCGCCCGGAGCATCCCGCGCACAGCACGCGTCGAAGGCGGGCCGCGCAAGCGGGCCGAGGGCCGAATCTCGTACAGGAGCTTCGGATATTCCGGCGGCTACGACGGCTACGAGGGCCGGATGGTCCGGCCCTCCGGGCCAGCCGGTCTCGGTGGCGGGGCCGCTCGCTGACGCACCGACGGAAGTCCGGAGCGGGTAGGACGATGCGGTTCCCGCCGCCGATCGGGGAAGCCCAAGCGTCGCCCCTTCACCCGCGCGCCGCCCGTCACGCCATTGCGTGCGCAGGCCAGGCGATCGCGCCGCCCGGCCTCGCCGGTTCGGTCATCAGTAGCGCTCGTAGCGCTCGTAGCGCCGTCCGTAGCCGCCTCCGTCGTAGAACCGGCGCGGCCCGACATCGCGCGAGGATCCGCAATAGTTCAGCCCCTCCTCGTAGCAGACGCTCGGCGGGCCCGGGATGTAGCGGCCGCCGCGGCGGCAGGAATAGCCGCACATAGCGACCGGGCTTGCCGCTGACGCGGCGCGGAGGCTTTGCGCGGAGACGGGCATGGCGGGCGCCGCCCCGGCGGCACCGATACTGATGCCGACGAGCGCGGCGCTCGCGGCGACCAAGGATGCTCTCGATGAAGCCTTCATGGGTTCCTCCTAACCTCGTGGATCGCTCATGGGCGGCGGTCAGGTGAATGCCTCCGGAACGGCGGCGATCGCCTGGCGGTTCCGGCGGACGGTTCGGGCCTCCCGATTGCGGCCTCAGCGGGCATGTGCGCCTAATCCTGATGCGCCGATCCTGCACCGCCAAAGGTTGAGCAACGACGCGCCCGCCCAACCGTTGCGTCGATATGGTCCGCATCGTCATCCTGATCGGCACCCCGAGAGGCCGGCGCCTCGTCGCCGCGTCGACGGAGCGCGACGCCGCTCTGCTGGCGGAAGCGGCGCTCCTGCGGCTCGGACCCGGTGCGTTGCCGGCACCGTTCTGGGTGCAATGCGAGGACGAGCCGACGCGCGACCGGCTCACCGGCTACCTCGGCGCGCTTCAGGTCGACCTGATCGACGTCCCGGCCGACCCTCCCTGGCGATCGTCGCACGGATTGTCTGCGCCGGGGCCTGCCCGCCCGAGCCGCCAGCGGCCTGACTGACTTGAGAGCCGCCGCCTCTCGCGGTGGCCGTCGCTCGCGCGGGCACGGTGTGGCCTTACGGCACGGCCTACCTACCTTCCCTCTCGGCACCCCTATCGGGGGTTGGCCACCGGGAGGATGACATGATCCACGCTGTTCGCACCGGCCTCGTCGTTCTGGGCCTCGCCTGTTGTACCCTGAGCGGCGCCGACGCCGCCGGGACTGCCACCTACCGGGCAAGCCTGAACGGGCAGAGCGAAGTGCCTGCCAACGCCGCGACGGGCACCGGCGAAGTGACTCTGACCTACGATCCAGCCGGCAGGGAGCTCTCCTGGAAGGGCAGCTACAGCGGGCTGACCGGGCCCGTCACCGCCGCCCATTTCCACGGCCCCGCCGAGGCCGGGGCGAATGCCGGCGTCCTGATCCCGGTTACCGCTTCCAGCAGCCCCTTCAGCGGCTCCGCGACCCTCGACGAGGCCAAGGCCGCGGACCTCGCGGCCGGCAAGCTCTACTTCAACATCCACACCGGGGCGAACCCGAAGGGCGAGATCCGCGGGCAGGTCGTGAAGGCGCCCTGAGGCCGACGCGAAAGCCCCGACGAAGGCGCGGTTGCATCAGGTTGTGCACAGGCTGCGGCCGCGCGTTCGCCTGCGGTGCCGCGCCTGATACGGTCGAGCAATCTTGGAGGACCATGTCCATGCGCTCTCTCAGCCCCGCGCTCGCTCTGCTCGTCATCCTCGTGGGCCCGGCCCTCGCGCAGCAGGGCGCTGCTGTGCCCTCGGCTGGGCAGGCGGCGCAGCGCGAGCGGATGAAGACCTGCAACGCGGACGCGGGCACGCAGAAGCTGACGGGCGATGCCCGCAAAAGCTTCATGACCGACTGCCTCGCCGGCAAGAGCGCGGCCGCGCCCGCCAAGACGCTCACGCCGCAACAGGAGAAGATGAAGAGTTGCAACGCCGACGCTTCGTCCAAGAAGCTGGCCGGCAAGGAGCGGCGCACCTTCATGAGCACCTGTCTTAAGGGCTGATCCCCGGCCGGAGAGAGCGGGGCCGCGCTGTCCCGCGGCCCCGCTCCCATCGGCCGTAATGAACCCTGGCCTCGAAGCGGAACGGTTTCGCTTGCCCCGTCGTTCGTGGCCGTGCCTGGCGGTCGGCCCTCGCTGGCCCGGCACAAGGGAGAGCATGGACATCATCAAAGACGTCTGCAGCGTCTGTGGAATCGACGTTACCGTCTTCGTCAATGGCACCTGCGCCATCGTCCAGACCAGTTGCCGGGCCCGGCGGGAGCATTGCCGCTGCACCAACAGGGAGACGTGCTCGCTGTTGTCCGTTCCGATCATCGAGCGGACGGTGCTGCAGAACCCGCCGCGAGGACCCACGCCGCTTCGACGGGTCGCGGCACCCCGTCATGTGCAAGCCCGTCACGACCATGAGGCCGCGAGCCGGCAGATTTAGAGCCACGGCCGAGCCGGGGCCGTTTCGGGGATGTGTCCCGTCCGAGGGTGCTCCGCGCTCAGCGCGCGGGACCGCGCTGCATGCCCGCTTTCGGGCCCCGAGCCTGACCGGCCTTCACGTTGCCGCCTGCCGAGGGATGGACGTCCGCGGATCGTCCTCGGCGGTCAGCGTCCGGCCCCCGCCTGTCCGGCCTCCAATTCCACCGCCTTCAGATACCAGCGCTCGGCCTCGGCGCGATTGCCGGTGAGGCCCAGGACCGGAAGCGTCTTGAGGACGCGCTCGTCGTAGGTCTTGGCGACGCCGCGCGCGCCGCGCGGGTCGCCCTCGGTGGCAGCGCGTCCGAAGAAGAGACGGGCCGCCGCGATCTCACCCGAGACCAGGAGTTGCTCGCCGCGCGCGACGAGACCGTCGAGCTTGCGCAGGTCGCGCTCGGGGGCCGCGGCGCGCCGGGGCTCGGTCCTGGCCGGATCCGGCGGCGACTTCGATTCCGCCGGTGCGACCGGAGCCGGACCGGACTGGGTCGGAGGGTCCACCTCGCGCGCGGACGGCGCCGGCGGAAAGGCCGTGACCTTCGCGGCACCCATCGCGAACGGGTCCGCGGCCTGCGGGGGCAGACCGCTCGTCACGAGCTGCTTCTCGAGATCGGCGGCGCTGGGAGCCGGGGCAGCGGGGGGCGCCTGGAACGGCTCCGAGGTGGGCGGCGGACCCGCAGGCTGGGATTGCGTCGGGCGGAGATCGGCCGTCCTCGGCGCCTCGGCCGGCACGGTCTTCGGTCCCGCCGGCATCTCGGCCGTTCGCAGGTCGAACCGCGCCAACGGGGCGGGCAGCCGGATATCGAGCACCAGGACGGCGATCCCTGCGCCGAGCCCCCCGGCGATCAGAAGGAGGGGCCAGCGCTTGCGGCCGATGACGCGGTGGAGCATGCGCCTTGCGTAGCCCTCGGCGATGAAGTTCTCAGGCTTCGACAGGGCGGAGGGCGAGCTGTCCTTCGAAGTCAGGCCTCCGAACTGGCGCATGTCGACCGGCGCCTGCTTGGGGCCGTAGCGCTTCAGGAAGCGAATGTCGCTCTGCTCGTCCGTGGTGCTGCGGAACGGGCCGACGCCCTGCTCCGGAAACAGCGGGCGGACCTCTCCCTCCGGGGCCGGCTCGCCCTGGCCTGAACGGCCGCTTGGAACTGCCATGTCACCCTCCCTTCCGGATCGAGGCGAAACGCACGCGGCCTCGGCGAGCGTCCGGCTAACGGCCCCCCTCGGGAGGTCCGGAAATGTCCTGCAATCCCGACAGGCCGGCGCGGCCGCGGACGGCGGCGGGCTCGGCCGGCCGCACCGCCGCCGCGGCCGGCATCACCGATCCCGACGCCCCCGCACGGCGATCGAGGGCCTCCTGCGCAGGCTTGAAGCGCCGCCAGCCCGGCAGGATCGCGGCGAGGTTCACCTCTCGCCACTTCGCATGCCGACCCGGCTCGCGCAGGCGCTCGAACCGATCGAACAGGGCAACCGTGAAGGCCTGCAGTCTCCGGTAGCGCTCCGATGCCTCGGGCCAGTCGAACGCCACCAGGGCAGAAGCGACCGCGACGGTGTCGACGCTCTCGCCCTCCGCAATCAGGTCTGGATAATCTTCGCGATCGAGGGTCGCCGGATAATACGCATCGCCGAGGCCCGGCTCATAGGGCACGGAGAGGAAGTGCAGGCCGCTCCCGCGGTGCGACTCGCCGTAGAGCGAGGCGGGCTTGCCCGTGAGGAAAAACGAGGCCACGAGGCCACCCGCCTTCAGCTGTGCGGTCGCCTCCCGCTGGCCGAGATTCGCCTCGGTGAAGCGGATGCCGAGATGGTTCAGCACTGCGCGGGCGACCGTCTGCGTGGAGCTGTCGACCTCGCCGAGATTGATCGCCTGCCCGTCGAGATCCGTGATGTGGCGGATCTCGCGGCGCGTCAGGATATGAAGCTCGGCATTGTTGAGCTTCGCGATGTAGACGACGCGCTTGTTCACACCCGACTGCTCGGCCTGGCGCAGGTCGGCCGTCGCGATGACGCCCATGTCGACGCCGCGGGTGCGCAGGACGTCGGTGATGTTGCGCTCGCCGCCGCGGCCGAGAAGCACGGCGACCCGCAAACGCTCGTCATCGAGCGCGCTTGCCATGTCGGCGGCGATGTCGAGGGCGGTGCTGCCAGGCTCGCCCGCCACCAGGGTCACGGTCTGGACGCGCTCGGGTACCGGGGTGAGCGGACTCGTCCTGCGCTTGACGAAACGCGAGGCAGGACGCGCCGTGCGGGCGGCGGAGACCGTTGGTTGGGCAGCCAGCATCTCGGCTTGGGGCTGAGCGACGGCCTCCCCAGGATCGACAGCGAACGCCACCGCGATCGCGATGAGAGCAAGAGCGCCGCGGCGGCAAGCGGAGCGGCCCCGCGCCAAGCGAGACCGGCCTCTCGCCGCCAGGGCTGCCGGCTGCCGAATGCCAGTTGTTCGATGCACGGTTCCTGCCACGCCGCACCGTATAATCACGCGTTCGCACCAGAGTGTAATGATGCGCACGACCGCCCGGCAATCATGAAATTACTGCCAATAGACGCGGACACACATTGTCTTCGATCGTACGGTCGGCGTGAATTCGACGAACCGCCAGACTATCAGGACTGATCTTGACCCCACGCCGATCTAGCATTCGCGCGCCGGCCTCTGCGGTACTGCACCGAGGAAGAGCCCGGCCGTCCGAGGCGTGCTTTGCGAGGATTGCACGTGCAGGATTGCGGCTCACGAGGATCGGCGCGATGCCGCGGCGGTTCGCCCCATCAGGCCCGGATCGATCGCTGTTCATCCTCGCCCAGGTCTCGCCACCGCGGATGCAACCGCCGACACCTCATCAGATATGGCCCGCCCTTCGCCGCGCCGACGACGGCCGGAGACAAATCGATCCGGCGCCCCACTGCAGGAATGACTGAGAAAGTTCGAGGCTTCGTACGGGACCGGACCGACAGGTCCCGCCGAATCTGATTAAAGCCACGTGGAGCGGGAAGGCCCCGATGAAGGCGCGCACGCGGATGCAGAACAGATCGAAAACGGTTGTGGCGGCGAAAGCTTTCGCCAGCGCCCTAATGTTGCAGTGCACGCGCCTTTTCGCGAAGTCCGCCGCCGTGGAACCTGCCCCGCATCGGACGACGAGCGTCGCGTGGGCGCGAGCCGGCGATCCACCTCCCGACGCCATGCCCGCGCCACGACCGATGCGCGAGCGCGTGGTCGATGTCCTGCTGTTCCTTCTCGCGCAGACCGACGAGCCCTCATGCGAGGATTGGCTCAACGCCATCGACGACATGTTCAGCGAGTTGAGCGAGCGCGAGAAGGTCAGCATGGCCGAGGCCGGCATGGCGATGCTGGCGGCCGAGCGGGCCCGGTCCGTCCCGGTGCTGAGCCTCATCGCCCCGGAGCGCCCCGCGAAGGGCCGGCCAAGCGGCGGACGGATGGACGACCTCACCGCTGCCGCCTGATCACGCTCGGAAGACCGGCGCGAGACGCGGGCCGGGATTGCCAGGTATCCTGCACGCCGGGCCGGCGGAGTACGCGCCCGGGCGGGAGCGCGACCATGAGTCTTCAGCGGAGCAGGCTTCTGCGGTGCAGGCGTTGCCGTCAGCCGATCCTGCCCGACGCGCGATGCTGCCCGCACTGTGCCGTATCGAGGCCGGCCGCGCGACGCCGGACCGGTCGGATCCTGATCGGGCTGCTGATCGCGATCGCCGCGCTCTGGGCCGTCTCGCGCGCGAGCAGGCCCGGCGTGCCGCTCCTCGCACCGGCGGTCGGCTCCGTCAGCGCAGGTAGATGACGCTGTAGAGCGTACGCCTCAGCTCGTCCTCCCAGAGCCAGACCCGTCCGTAGTGGCAGCGCTCGCGCAGGCCCTCGCGCAACCGGGTACAGTATTCGCCTGTATTGTCCTGGACGAGGTACTGGCAGCGGCCGGCGCGCCTTCGACGGGCCACGACAGTGCTCGAATGGTCGGCCGCAAGATCCGGATCCTTCGGATCGCGCTCCTGCAGCACGTACCAGCTGTAGCCAATGGTCGGTGCGCGGACATGGTCGAGGGCGTAATCCACCATCGCGAGCATGCGGCTGACCTGAGCCGTGCCGGGCGCTCGATCTGCCTCCAGCATCTCCATGAACTCAAGCTGGTTGGCGGCGACCCGGTAGGAGACCGGCAGCAGCGGCACCGGCAGCGGCCTACGCCGGCAGAGCGCCTCGATGCGGGCGAGCCAAGCGGCGTTGAAGGCGACCGCCCTCCGGCTGTGCAGCTTGCCGGGCGCCGTGCCGACGTGCCGGAAGCACTGGTTCGGCGCGCGCACGAAGCTGGCATAGCGCTGGGCCGCGAAGTAGCGCGAAATGCGCGTATCCTTCGTGCGCGGGCAGGCCGCGCTCCTCGCAGAGGCCGCCGATGTTGTAGAGGAGAGCCGCTGTATCCTCCTCGCCGCCCTCGAGCTTATCGAAATACGGATGCACCTGCGGATTGCCGTCGCGGCTGATGTCGGCCGCGTTGCGGCTCCAGGCGATGTCAGCCTCATAGGTCGGGTGCGTGCGCAGGTACGCCCGGAGCGCGGGATTGCGGATGGCGGCGAGCTAAGCGGAATCGGCGAAGTAGAACTTCGCGGCGACGTCGAGGGGCGAGACCACGCGGCCCACCCATTGCGCGATCATGTCGGCTGTGGCGTAGGCGAAGCAGATGGCGCTGTCGCCCTAGCCCATCGGGATATCGGCCGGGCGCGGCGAGATCCGGTTGCTGCCCGGCAGTGCATGGGTGCCTGACGGCATGGCGATGCGCACCGCAGCGCAGCGGGCACTTCGCGCGTAGCTCGGACGCGCCGGCAGAAGCCGAGGGTCAAATTCACCGGCGACCGCGACCGACGCGGCCATGATCAGCGCCAGCAGCGCAGCGCAAACGGCGCGCGCGCGAAAGAGGACCCACGTCCCCGCGTTCCCCCCGCCCTTCATTCGTCCGCCAACCCCTCTCGGAAGGCGGTATACACGTTCTGCGTGTTCTTGCGAATCCGTGAAGATTTACACGAGGCCTACGATCGGCGCCGCACGAGATCAGGCGGAGATCGGTAGTGGCCACGTCTTTCACGCTTTGTTGACTCTGCGCCGTGATTGCGACCGGGCTCGAAGCGACGCCTCCCGCAGTGCAACAATCGCGAAAGCTCTCGATCCTATTGCCGCCCTCTTAAGCAAGAGGGCAGAGGGCGATGGCCTCGAAGATCATTCTGGCGCTGACGGTGCTCGTCTTCCTGACGACCGGCCGGGCTCCGGGAATGCGCGAGTTGCGCAATCCGGACGCGGAGCACAGTGGCGCCCGCACATCGGTCTCGCTCAAGCGGACGGATGTCTGAGGGCGCCGTTCAGGCCTCGCCGGCCCCGTTCTGGGCATGTACCGTCGCCTCGAGCTGCCCCCGCTCCTCCAGCGCCCGGATCGCGTGGTGGCGGCTCAGGCCCTCGAACAGGTCGACGGCGGAGGGGCGGCCATCCTGCGCCATGTAGGCCGCGAGCCGCGCATAATCGGTGGCGAGGCGCTCGTCGCGGGCCGCGGCCTTGGCAAGCCCTGAGACGGCGGCCTCGAACGGGGTAAGCTGCCTGTCTGATACTGACATCACGCTGCCTTCGGGTTCACTGCCCCGGTCGCGAACTCTTCCGCACAAGACTTTGCCGAAGCCGTGCGGGATGGCAATGGCACCGGCGCTGAGACCGACAGCCGCAAGCGTCTCGGAGCCCGCGGGTGTTGCTCCGGAACATCGGATCGCCGCGCGGCGTTGCGGATTCCGCTTGCCCGCGGTGCCCGCGGTCGGTGAAACTCCCGCGCGGACCGGCCGTCGAGATCGGGATGAGAACGCGTTGGCTGATCCTCGCAGCGTTCCTGGCCGGGCCCGGCGCACCGGCGCGGGCGCAGGGCGGGGCTCCGCTCGATCTCAAACCGTCGGAGGCCGGACGGCAGGCCGAGGACCTGCTCCGGGATCTCCAGCGCGAGCAGTTGAGCGGCGGGGACCGCGGCGAGGCACGACCACCGCCGCCCGCCGTGAGGACGGGCTCGGACGCGGCGTCGAACGGATCCGTCAAGCGTCCAGCACAGCGGATGCGCGCCCGGCCGACGACTGAGGCCGGCCGCAAACGCTCGGGGAACCGGGGCACCCGGGATGCGAAAATCCCCAAGGGCATCTGCGTCGGCTGTAGTCGCTGAAGCGTCTTCCGCGATCTCCGGATCACGAAAAGCGCTCGAACCTTTCATGGAGCGCATCGTCTCGCGCCGAACCGGTGGCACGTAGCGGACAATGCGCGCGCCGGCGCGGGCCCGAGGGGTCCGCGCCGCGCCGGTCAGATCACTGCGTGATCTCGTTGCCCGTGTAGTCGATGTTGCCGGCAGGGTTCTTCTTCCAATTGTAGAGGATGTAGTCCGGCCGGGTGATGTCGCCTTTCTTGTCGTAGGCGATGTCGCCGATCACGGTCTTGGTCGGCTTGCCCTGGTGCAGGTAGTCGGCAAGCTTCTTGCCGTCGGTGGAGCCCGTCTCCTCGATCGCCTTGGCGAGGACCTGCACCGCCGCGTAGGCGTAGAGCGTGTAGGCCTCCGGATCGATGTTCTTGGCCTTGAAGGCCGCTACCACGTCCTTGGCGTTCGGGTTCTTGCGGGCATCCGGCGGGAAGGTCGTCAGGGTGCCCTCGGCGCTCGGGCCGGCGATCGCCACGAGTTCCTTGTCGACCATGCCGTCACCGCCGATCATCGGCGCGGACAGGCCCTGGTCGCGCGCCTGGCGGAGGATGAGGCCGGCCTCGGTGTAGTAGCCGCCGAAATAGATGGCGTCGACGCCGGCCTGCTTCAGCTTCGATACGAGCGCCGAGAAATCCTTTTCGCCCGGGTTGATGCCCTCGTACATCGCCTCCTTGCCGCCCTTGGCCTTGAACGCCTTCAGGGTCTCGTCGGCGAGCCCCTTGCCGTAGGGAGTCCGGTCGTGGATGAAGGCGACCTTCTTGCCCTTGAAGTTCTGGGCGAGGTAGGCGGCGGCGACCGCGCCCTGCTGGTCATCGCGCCCGCACGTGCGGAAGGTGTTCCACAGGCCGCGCTCGGTGAACTTCACGTTTGTGGAGCCCGGCGTGATCTGGATGATGCCGGCGTCCTGGTAGGCTTCCGAGGCCGGGATCGAGACGCCCGAGTTAAAGTCGCCGACCACCATCTTCACGCCGTCCGAGGCGAACTTGTTGGCGACCGAGACGCCCTGCTTCGGATCGGAGGCGTCATCGCCCACCGACAGCACGAATTTCTGGCCCTTGATGCCGCCGGCCTTGTTGATGTCCTCGACCGCCTGGCTCACGCCGTTCTTGAGCTGCGCGCCGAAGGCGGCGCTGTTGCCGGTGATCGGGGCGGCGACGCCGATCTTGATCTGCGCCTGCGCGGCCCCCGAGACCAGGAGCCCCAGCGCGAGGCCGGCCAGCAAGGATGTTCTCATTGTCTTCCTCTCCGTGTGGCATCCGTGCGGGCGCGAGAATCGTGCGGCCGGGCGGGATCAGGGGGTCTCGGCGGATGTCTCCCGCGGGCGCGCCCGCCAAGTCAGTGGCGTGGCACGCTCGTAGAGCCAGCGATACTGGGTGGTCATCTGGCGGGTTCGAGTGACCCGGAAGCCGACGGCACCGACGACGAGGAGCACGGCAGCATCGACCAGGTAATAGTGGAGGGACAGGAGCGTCCCCTCGAACAGCGCGAAGTGGATGAAACGCACGGCGCCCGCGAGCACGAGCAGCGCCAGGGCGCTTTGCCAGAAGGGACGCCAGGCCAGCGCGATGCCGCGGGCCGTCATCCAGGCCGCCCAGCCGCCCATCAGCACCGTGACGAGCAGGAACAGCCCGATCGAGCTTTCCTCGAAGAGTAGCCCCTCGCCCACGCTCACGCTCCCCCGCCCGGCCCGGCAGATTCCGGCACCGGATGCCCGCCCTCGAGATAGGCGGCCTTGATGGACGGGTCGTCAAGCAGGGCGCGGCTCGGACCGCTCAGCGTGATGCGCCCGTTGACGAGGACATAGCCCCGATGGGCGAGCTTGAGGGCGTGGTAGGCGTTCTGCTCGACGAGGAAGATCGTCATGCCGTCGCGCGTGTTGAGGTCGCGGATCGCCCCGAAGATCTGCTTCACCACGAGCGGCGCGAGGCCGAGCGAGGGCTCGTCGAGCAGGAGGAGCTTCGGCCGGCTCATCAGGGCTCGGGCGATGGCGAGCATCTGCTGCTCGCCGCCCGACATGGTGCCGGCGCGCTGGTTCAAGCGCTCCTTGAGGCGCGGGAACAAGGTGCAGACCCGCTCCAGGTCCTCCGCGAAGTGGCGCCCCGCATGCAGCGACCCGCCCATCTGCAGGTTCTCGTAGACGCTCATGCGCGGGAAGACGCGGCGCCCCTCGGGTGATTGCGCGATGTTGAGCCGGGCAATCTCGTGCGTCTGCATCCGGGTGATGTCCCGGCCCGCGAAGGTGATGCTCCCCGAGCGCGCCCGAGGGCTGCCGAAGATCGTCATCATCAGGGTCGACTTGCCGGCCCCGTTCGCCCCGATCAGCGTGACGATCTCGCCCTCGGCCACCTCCAGGTCGACCTCGCGCAGGGCCGCGACGCTGCCGTAATAGGCCGAGACGCCCCGCACCGCGAGGAGCGGCGCGCGGGCTTCCGCCTGACGCGCGCGGGTCTCCTCGACCAGCACGTTGATGCCCGCGACGCTCATGCCTCCGCTCCCGCCACCGGCACGGTGAGGCCGACCTCGGCGTCTACCGCCTCGACCTCCTCGTCCTCGACGCCGAGATAGGCGGCGATCACCTTCGGGTCCGCCCGTATCTCGCCCGGCGTCCCGTCAGCAATCTTCACGCCGTAATCGAGCACGACCACGTGGTCGGAGATCTCCATCACCACCGACATGTCGTGCTCGATGAGGAGCACCGAGGTATCGTCCTCGTCGCGGATCCGGCGAAGGAGCGCGTTGAGTTCCAGCGATTCGCGCGGGTTGAGGCCGGCGGCCGGCTCATCGAGGCAGAGCAGCACCGGCTCCGTGCACATGGCGCGGGCGATCTCGAGGCGCCGCTGCGCGCCGTACGGCAGGTCTCCGGCCGGATCGTCGGCCCGCGCCGTGAGATTGATCCGCTCGAGCCAAACCTTCGCCCGCTCGATGGCGGCGGCCTCGGCCGCGCGGTAGCCGCCGATACCGAGGAGTCCGAGCACCGTCAGGCCGGAGGCCCTCATCAGCGGCGCATGCTGGGCGACGAGCAGATTCTCCAGCACCGTCATGCCCTGGAACAGGCGGATGTTCTGGAAGGTGCGGGCCACCCGCGCCCGGCGGTTCACCGCATGGTTCGGCAGCCGCTCCAGGAGGTGGTTCGCGCCGTCCGCGTGGCGCAGCGTGAGCATCCCCTCGGACGGCTTGTAAAAGCCCGTGATGCAGTTGAAGACCGTGGTCTTGCCGGCGCCGTTCGGGCCGATCAGAGCGGTGATGTCGCCGCGCCGGACCGTGAAGGAGAGGTCGTTGACGGCGACGAGGCCGCCGAAGCGCATGGTCAGGTGATCGACGGTCAGCGCCGCGTCGCGGGGCGGGATCGGGGCGCTCATCAGCCGTGCCCCTCGCGCACGAGACTGCCCGCGATGGCGCGCCGCTCCTTCAGCGCAACCGAGGGCACGCGTACCGAGATGAGCCCGCGCGGACGCCAGACCATCATGGTCACCATGGCGAGGCCGAAGAGCAGAAGCCGGTACTCGTTCGGGTCGAAGCCCTCGCCGAAGACGGCCTTCAGGAATCCGAGGTTGCGCAGCATCTCGGGACCGCCGACCATGGCGACGGCCGCCACGGCGACACCGACCTGGCTGCCCATGCCGCCGAGCACCACGATCGCCAGGATGATGGCGCTCTCCAGGAAGTTGAAGCTCTCGGGGCTGATGAAGCCCTGGCGCACGGCGAAGAACGAGCCCGCGAAGCCCCCAAACATGGCCCCCAGCGCGAAGGCCGTGAGCTTCGTGGTGGTGGTGTTGATGCCGAGCGAGCGGCAGGCAATCTCGTCCTCGCGCAAAGCCTCCCAGGCGCGGCCGATCGGCAGGCGCCGCAGCCGCAGGGTCACAAGGTTGGTGACGAGCGCGAGCGCCAGGATGAGGTAGTAGAGAAAGACGTTGCGGTGCATCGAGTCGAAGCCGATGCCGAAGCGGGCCGCGAACCCGTCCTCGGCCGCCGTGAAGGGGAGGCCGAAGAAGGTCGCCCGCGGGATCGAGGAGATGCCGGCCGCGCCCCCCGTGAGGTCCACCCAGTTGATCAGGACGAGGCGGATGATCTCGCCGAAGGCGAGCGTCACGATGGCGAGGTAGTCCCCGCGCAGGCGCAGGACGGGGAAGCCCAGCATCATGCCCCAGAGCGCCGCGAACAGGCCGGCGAGCGGCAGGCAGATCCAGAAGGACAAGCCGAACGTGGTGGAGAGGAGCGCGTAGGCGTAGGCGCCCACCGCGTAGAAGGCGACGTAGCCGAGATCGAGGAGTCCCGCGAGCCCCACCACGATGTTCAGGCCCCAGCCGAGCATCACGTAGGTGAGAATCAGGATCCCGAGGTCGATCCAGTAGCGCGACTGGCTCAAGCCACCGGTGGCGAGAACCGCGATGGCGGGGAGGCCGAGCGCGAAGCCGACGAAGAGCGGCAGCGCCAGGCGCGAGACGCGCTGCCCGGCATTGGGCTCGGCATGAACCGCTTCGGTCGCCTGATGGGCGGCGGGCGTCAGTGCCCGCCGCGCGTCGCGCCGCGCGAGAACCAGACGCTGCACCACCCGCAGGGCGAAGATCGTCGCGCAGAGCGCCGCGACGAGGCCCCAGCGCGGGGTCAGGTCGAGGGCGCCCCCCTGGATCAGATCCGTCCGGAAGCTGACGATCGGGATGCAGAGCCCGAGGGTCACGAGCGCGTAGAGGCCCGCGTCCCGCACGATGTCGGCCAGGGAGACCTGCCCGTCCTGCCGGCCCGTCTGTAACGCCCGCATCGCCCTCAAACCTTCTCGACCTCGGCCCGGCCGAGGATGCCGGAGGGCATGAAGATGAGCACGATCGCGAGGATCGAGAAAGCCGCCACGTCCTTGTACTCGATGGAGAAGTAGGCGGACCAGAAGGTCTCGATCAGGCCGATGATCAGGCCGCCGAGAACAGCGCCGGGCAGCGAGCCGATACCGCCGAGCACCGCCGCCGTGAAGGCCTTCACGCCCGGCACGAACCCGTCCGAGAACGACACGACGCCGTAGTAGAGGAGGTAGAGCACGCCCGCGACTGCCGCGAGCGCCGCACCAAGCACGAAGGTCAGCGAGATGGTGCGGTCGACGTCGATCCCGAGGAGCGCGGCCATGCGCCGGTCCTGCTCGCAGGCGCGCTGGGCCCGGCCGAAGGACGTGCGCTGCACGAGGTACCAGAAGCCGAGGAGCAGCACGGCGGTCACCGCCATGATCAGGCATTGTTTGTAGGAGAGCGTCACCGCGTAGCCGCCCTGATCGAGCAGGGTGATGCCGCCGTTGAGCATGGGCGGGGTCGGCTTGTTGCGCGCACCCTGGGTCACCTGGACGAAGTTCGACAGGAAGATGGAGACGCCGATCGCCGAGATCAGAGGTGCAAGACGGAAGGAGCCGCGCAAGGGGCGGTAGGCGAGCCGCTCGATCGACCAGCCCCACAGGGCGGTGAGCGCCATCGTGAGAACCAGAACGATCAGCAGCGCCAGCGCGATCGAGGACAGGCCGAGCCAGGTGGTGAGGAGCAGGAACAGGATCAGAGCGATGAAGCTCGACACCATGAAGACGTCGCCATGCGCGAAGTTGACCATGCCGATGATGCCGAAGACCATCGTGTAGCCGATCGCGATCAGTCCGTAGATGGACCCGAGCGTCAGCCCATTGATGAGTTGCTGCAGGAATACGTCCATTCAGCGCTGTCTCGCGTCGTCTCTGGCATCGGATCGGGGAGGTCCGGCGATGGCTGGCGGCGCTCTCGAACACCGCCCGAGGAGACCTGCCAAGCCGTGGCCCGGCATAGGCCGAGCACCGAGCCAGGAGCAAGTCCCGCACCGAAACCGCCGAGTTTCCGCCCCGAACCCGTGCTCCCGAAAGGAGTCGACCCGGACCGCGAAGATCCGGCTTTCCCAGGACCATAGACGATCCGCCGCGAAAATGCGCGCGGCTTCGCCGGTGAGATCTTGCAACGCAACCGCGGCTGTAACGGACCGCCTCGCGACCCGCCGCCGGCTGGTCCTGCGAGCCACTACACGCCTGAACGCAGGCGCGAATTCCCGCTCCTGAGACACCGCAGACGAGGCTGGGACGCCCTTCCTTCGTCCAGAACAGGCTGCTGCGTCGCAGCAGAAATACTTAGGCAGATCGGCTTCGCGGGGCCTTGCGTTGTCTGAACGGCAGGTTAACGTCGTCCCATCGTAACAGCGTTCGACGATCAACCTCCAAGGCAGGGTGGCTCCCATGTCCGAGATGATTCGTGTTCGACCGACCCAGGACGGCACCTACACCGTCTATCGCGGCCCCATAGCTCTCATCTGCGGACTGACCCGCCTTCAGGCCGAGCGCTACGAGGCCAGCATCGCGCGCCAGGAGCGCAACGCGCTCCTGCCGATGGAAGCCTGACCGTCCCCATCCCGACAGCATTGCGACGCGCGCCGGTTCGGCAGAGCCGACGCGCGTCTCATCCCTGCGTGAGCGCCAGGGGCCCGAAATCCTCCACAACTCCCTCGCCGTTGAGGCCACGCTGCAGTCCCGTGATGGCGTGCCGCACGCCCTCGCGTTCGAAGACGTAGAGGTAATAGGCCGCCCGGCGCGCCGGCATGCCGTGATGGCGGCTGCCCGGCGCGTCGGGCCTCGCGGAGGCCGAGGGACCGCCGACGACGGGCACGCCGGCACCGTCCGGGCCTGGCATGAAGCCGACGCTGCCGATGTGGTTGTGGCCGTGCAGGATCAATTCCGCGCCGGTCCGGCCGATCATGGCGGTGAACTCGCGGGCGTCCTTCAGGTCGCGTCCGGGCGAGGCGCCGCCGGGCTGCGGCGGGTGGTGGATCATCACCACGCGTGCCGGCGGATCGGCCTCGCGCGCCAGAAGCCGCAGCATCGTCTCGGCGGCCGCGATCTGCGCCGGGCCGAGGCGCCCGCTCGCCACGAAAGGCTTCGTCGGAATCGCCGAGGACAGGCCGATCAGCGCGAGCGGTCCGCGCCGGCGCAGATACGGGAAGGCCCGCATCCGGCCGTCATCGTCCGAGGTCCAGGGCGCGCAGGACTTGAGCAGACCCTCGAGGGAGCCGCGCACGTAGGCGTCGTGGTTGCCGGGCACGAAGCTCACGGCCTCCGGCGCGCCCAGAGCCTCAAGAAACACGCGCGCCGTCTCCCACTCGCTCGGCAGGCCGATGTTGCAGAGGTCCCCCGTGCAGGCGATGTGGTCGGGCGCCTGCGCCCGCATGTCCGCCACCAGGGCGGCGAGAACCGCCATGTCGTGGCTGCGCGAGCGCCCGCGGCGCCAGTTGGCGTAGCCTGTCGCGCGCTTGCTCAGGAGCTGGCGCAGGCGCGGCCGCGCGAGCGGGCCGACATGCGGATCGGTGAGGTGGGCGAGGCGGAACATCGCGGGGCGGACGCTGGGTTGCACCGCTTCGGCATCGCGGCTCGCCCGGCCGCCGTCAAGCGCGGCGGGACAAGCCCGTCCCGCGCCGATCAGGCGCTTCCGATGAACACGCCCGCGAGCAGCACCAGCACGCCGCCGAGCACTACCTGCAGCGTCGCTCGCCAGAACGGCGTCGCCATGTAGCGGGTGCGGATCGCCGAGATCACGAGCAATTCCACCGCCACGACGGCGACGGCCAGTCCCGTCGCGATCGTGAAGGCGTTCGGCCAGGAATCCGAGATCGCGTAGGGCAGCGTGTGTCCGAGCCCGCCGAGCGCCGTCATCACGCCACAGACGACGCCGCGCATCAGCGGAGAGCCACGCCCCGTGACCTTGCCATCGTCCGAGAGCGCCTCCGTGAAACCCATGCTGATGCCAGCGCCGACGGAGGCCGCGAGTCCCACCAGCAACGTCGCCCAGTTGCTGTGGGTCGCGAACGCCGCCGCGAAGATCGGCGCGAGCGTCGAGACCGAGCCGTCGATCAGGCCGGCCAAGGCCGGCTGAACGTATTGCAGCACGAAGGCGCGGTGGCGCTCGGCCGCGTCGGACTCGAGGGGGATGCCCTCCGATTTCGCCAGCATCATCACTCTGCCCCACAGTTTGGATTAATTCTAATCTATACATTGGAATCGATCCAAACAATCCCGCACGCCGCTTTTTCGCCGCGTCGCGGGGCTAGCTGGGTGATCGCGGACCAGCCGCAGTTGCGTCCGCAACGAGATCGGGGCTAGACAGCCCGCGGCCGCAGTGGTGTCCGGTATTCCGGCGGCCCCAGGGCCGATGTCGCGCGTCGGTCCGGATCCGGCCAACGGGAACCGCAGCCTATCAGGCCAGCAGGCTTCAGAAGCGAGACATGAGCCTCGTCAAACGCATCAGCCGCCTGCCCGCTGTCCAGCGCGCGCTCGGTCACCTAGCGGCGGATTACTTGCGCCTTGTGCAGCGGACGAACCGGTTCGTGGTCGAGCCCGCCGCGCCCGATGCCTGGCTCGACGGGCTCTCGCCCTTCATCGCCGGGATGTGGCACGGTCAGCACACGATGATCGCCTTCATGCGCCGGCCGCACGACCGGATCGCCACGATCATCTCGCGCAGCCCCGACGGCAACATCAACACGATCGCGCTGACGCGTCTCGGCGCCCGGGTGATGCGAGCCTCCGGCGCCCGCGGCCGCGTGGTCCGCGATGCCAGAGCGAAGGGGGGGGCCGAGGGCCTGCGCGCCATGGTCCGCGCGCTCAAGGACGGCGAGACGGTGGCCTTCAGCGCCGACGTGCCGAAGGTCTCCCGCCGGTGCGATGCCGGCATCATCATGCTCGCCCGCTTCTCCGGGCGTCCGATCGTGCCGGTGGCGGTGGTGACAAGCCGGCATCTGCGCTTCAACAGCTGGGATCGGGCCTGTCTCGGCTTGCCCTTCGGACGCGGTGCGATGGTATTCGGCGACCCGATCTCCGTGCCGCGCGAGAGCGAGCCCGAGGAATTCGAGTCCCTGCGGCTCAAGGTCGAAGCCGAGATGAACCGGGTCCACGACCGGGCCTATACCCTGGTCGGGCGTCTCGACCGGGTGGGACCGCCGGCATGAAGGCGCCCCCTCTCACCCTGCCGCTCAGGGCCTACCGCTACGGGCTCTATCTCGGCGAGCCGGCGCTCGCGGGCCTGCTCGCCTGGCGCTCGCGCCGGGGCAAGGAGGAGCCCGGGCGCCTACCCGAGCGCCGAGGCCTGCCGGGCCGCGCCCGCCCGGTCGGGTCGCTCGCCTGGATGCACGGGGCGAGCATCGGCGAGGCACTCTCGCTGATCGGCCTCGTGGAGGGCATGATCGCCCGCGGCTTCTCCGTCCTCGTTACAACGGGCACGCGCAGCGCCGCCGAGCTCGTCGGCCGCCGCCTGCCGGCCGGTGCCGTCCACCAGTACATGCCGCTCGACGCGCCGCGCTGGGTTGAGCGCTTCCTCGACCATTGGCAGCCCGATCTCGCGCTGATCGCCGAATCCGAGATCTGGCCGAACACCGTCGTGGCGCTCCACGCCCGCGAGATTCCACTTCTTCTGGTGAACGCGCGCATGTCCGAGCGCTCGTTCAGGGGCTGGGAGCGCGCACCCCGCACCGCTCAGACTCTCCTCGCGCGCATCGCCGTCTGCCTCGCGCAGACCAAGGACGACGCCGAGCGCTTCGCGCGGCTCGGCGCCCCGCGGGTGAGCGTGGCCGGGAACCTCAAATTCGACGCGGCCGTGCCCCCGGCCGACCGGCAGCAGATCGCCTATCTCGGCGGCATGATCGGGGAGCGTCCGGTCTGGGTCGCGGCGAGCACACATCCGGGCGAGGACGAGATGGTGGCGCAGGCCCATGCCGCCCTGAAGCCCCGCCTGCCCGGCCTCCTCACGATCGTGGTGCCCCGCCACCCCCGCCGGGGCGAGGACGTCGCGGCCTGCGCGGTCGCCGCGGGCCTGCGCCCGGCCCGCCGCGCCGCGGGCGGGCGTCCGCACCCGTCGATCGACCTCTACGTCGCCGACACGATCGGCGAGCTCGGCCTGTTCTACCGGCTCAGCCCCCTCGTCTATCTCGGCGGCTCCCTCGTACCGCATGGCGGCCAGAACCCGATCGAGCCCGTGCGCCTCGACACGGCGGTGATGCACGGCCCCCACACGCACAATTTCACGCAGGTCTACCGCGCCCTCGACGGCGCGGGCGGGGCCCTTCCCGTCGCGGACGGGGCCGAGCTGACCGCGAGCGTCGGCGATCTCCTCTCCGACCCGCGCCGCATCCGCACCATGGCGGAGGCCGGGCAGCGGGCTCTGCGCCCCTTCGAGGGCGCGGTGGAACGCACGCTCGCGGTGCTCGATCCCTTCATCGCCCAGATGAAGCTCACGGCCCTTCACGCCTCGTGACGCCGCATCCCGCCCGCGCGTCCCGATGATGCGCTCGCCCAGATTCTGGTCGGTGCCGGGCCATCCGGCCGCGCGGCTCCTCGCCCCCGTCGGCCACGCCTACGGCACGCTTACGGCCGCCCGCATGGATCGGGCGGGCGCCCGCGCGCCCTGCCCCGTGCTCTGCCTCGGCAACTTCACGCTCGGGGGCGCCGGCAAGACGCCGACGGCCCTCGAGCTCGCCCGCATGCTGCGCGAACTCGGCGCGAGCCCGGCCTTCCTCAGCCGCGGCTACGGCGGACGCCTCGCCGGGCCGGTCCGCGTCGACGCCGGCCGTCACGGCGCGGCCGAGGTCGGCGACGAGCCCCTGCTCCTCGCGCGGCTCGCCCCGACGATCGTCTCCCGCGACCGCCCGGCCGGTGCCCGGGCCTGCGCGGCCGGGGGGGCGGATGTCGTCGTGATGGATGACGGCCTGCAGAACCCGAGCCTCGCCAAGGATCTCTCGTTCGCGGTGGTCGATGCCGGGGCCGGAATCGGCAATGGGCTGCCCTTTCCGGCAGGCCCCCTGCGGGCGCCGCTCGCCCGGCAATGGCGGCACGTGGCCGGCCTCGTGCTCGTCGGCGAGGGCGCGCCCGGCGAGGCCGTCGCGGCCGAGGCCGCCGGGCGCGGCCTGCCGGTGCACCGCGCCCGCCTCGTGCCCGAGGACGCCTGGGCCGGCCGCCGGATTCTCGCCTTCGCGGGGATCGGGCGTCCGGACAAGTTCTTCGAGACGCTGCGGGCAGCGGGTGCCGATGTCCTCGCCACGCGGGCGTTTCCCGATCATCACCCCTATTCGGGGGCGGATCTCGCACACCTCGCGGCGCAGGCAAGACGACTCGAGGCGGACCTCGTCACCACCGAGAAGGACGCCGTGCGCCTGCCCAAGAGCCATCCCGCGCGGACGCTTGCCGTCCGGCTCGTCTTCGACGATGCGGGTGCGGTCGGCGCGCAGCTCGCGCCACTCCTGCGCCGTTAGCGCTCAGGGACGAACGCCGAAAAGCGCCGCTCCGAAGCCGACGAACAGGCTCCCGGTCACCCGGTCGAACAACCGCTTGGGTCCGGGGCGCGTCAGGTATGCGGCGAGCCGCTGGCCACCGAGCGCGTAAACCCCGTACCAGAACAGCTCCGCCCCCGCGAAGGTCGCGACGAGGATCGCGAATTGCGGCCCCTGCGGCTCCGCGCCGTCGATGAATTGCGGGAAGAAGGCGGTCGCGAACAGGAGCAGCTTCGGGTTGCTCAAGCCAATCAGGAACCCGTCCCGCACGAGACGGCGGACGGACAGGCGCGGATCGATCGCGAGGCCTGAGGGATCGGTGCCGATCGGCTCGTCCGCCCCGCGCCACGCCCTGATGCCGAGATGGATCAGGTAGGCGACGCCCGCGTAGCGGATCGCCTCGAACAGGGCCGGCCACGCGAGCAGCACGGCGCTCAGGCCCGCGGCCGAGGCCGTCACGACGAGCAGGATCGCGCTCAGGCATCCTGCCATCGAGGCGACGCTCCGGCGCAGGCCGAGGCGCGCACTGCGTGTCATCACGTGCAGCATGTTGGGACCGGGTGTCCCGCACAGGAGGAAGACGGCGCTGAAGAACAGCCACCACGTGTGGAATGTCATGGTTCGATGACCACTCGCGATGATACCCGGCCGATGCCGCGCGGGCCGCGCCCCTAGCGCCCGACGTCCCGCAGACGTTGCATGGCAGCGTCCGGCGTCGCGTAGGCCTCCTGGCGCTCCACGCTCCAGTAGCGCAGGGCGTCGAGCGGGATGGCCTCGCCCGTCACAGCGCAGCGCACGAAGCTGCCGGGCTTGATCACCCGCATGGTGCCGTCGCCGTACTCGACGACCGCCTCCCCGCTCGCCCCGCGCTCGTAACGGCCCAGCATTCCGCTCTCCCGGCTCGCAAATCCGCTCTCGCGTCATAGGAGCCCGTCAGCGCCTTGTCGATTCGCCCCCTCGACAGGGCGCCGGAGCCGGTGCGAAAGATCACGGATGCAGCTTGCGCCGAACGAGACGAATGCTGGCCCGGCCCGGGGCGACGCCCCGGAGCGCAGCCTCGTGGCCCTGTTCGAGGCGGCGCAGGCGGTACGCGCGCGGGCGCACGCACCCTACTCGAACTTTCGCGTCGGCGCGGCCCTGCGGGACGATCGGGGCCGCATCCATGCGGGCTGCAACGTCGAGAACGCCGCCTACCCGGCCGGCACCTGCGCGGAGGCCGGAGCGATCGCCGCGATGGTGGCTGCGGGCGGCCGCGCCATTCGGGAGATCCTCGTCCTCGGCGACGGAGAGGGCCTCGTCACGCCCTGCGGCGCCTGTCGCCAGCGCATCCGGGAATTCGCCGCGGGCGCGACCGCGATCCACGTGGCAGGGCCGGAGGGCCTGCGCCGCAGCTTCACCCTGGAATCCCTCCTACCCCATTCCTTCGGCCCGGAGACCCTCGGTGGCGACGCCTGACGCCCCTCACGATCCGACCGTGGCGCGCGCCGCCGCGGCTCTCGCGGAGACGGGCTTCGCAGGCCCCTACGCCTGCGCGATCGTCACCGGCACCGGCCTCGACCCCCTGGCCGCCGGACTCTCGGAGCGCGTATCGCGGCCTTATGCGGGGATCTCGGGCTTTCCGGAGCCCGGCGTCAGCGGGCATGGCGGAACGCTGCACCGGGGCATCCTCAGTGGGCGCCCGGTCCTCGTCTTCGAGGGCCGCGCGCACGCCTACGAGCGGGGCGATGCCGCCGTGATGCGCACGCCGATCGGCGTCGCGCGGGCGCTCGGCGCCGGCGCGCTCCTGCTCACCAACGCGGCGGGCTCGCTGATGCCGGAGGCCGGCCCCGGCAGCCTCGTGATGCTGTCCGACCACATCAACCTCGCGGGGCTGAACCCGCTCGTCGGCGAGGCGAGCGAGGCCCGCTTCGTGCCGATGACGGGCGCCTATGCGCCCGCGCTCCGCGCCCGGCTGCGCAGCGCCGCGAAGGGCTGCGGCATCGCCCTGCACGAGGGCGTCTACGCGTGGTTCTCGGGCCCGAGCTTCGAGACCCCCGCCGAGATCCGCATGGCGGGCCGCCTCGGGGCCGACCTCGTCGGCATGTCGACGGTACCGGAGGCGATCCTCGCCCGCTTCTTCGGGCTCCCCGTCGCGGCGCTCTCCGTGGTGACGAACCGTGCCGCCGGGATCGATGGCGGCGACCCGCACCATGCCGAGACGAAGGACGTCGCCTCGGCCGCGGCGCCCGATCTCGCTCGCCTCGTCGCCGCCTTCGTCGCCCGCCTCGACCCGGAACCGACATGAACCTTGAGCTCCCCTACGATGCCGCCGCTCTGGCGCGGCGGGTCCTGCCGCTCCTTGACCTGACGGATCTCGGCGACACCTGCACGGCGACCCATGTCGACGCGCTCTGCCGGGACGCCCGCCGCCACCGCGTCGCGGCGATCTGCGTCTGGCCGCAATTCGTCAGCCAGGGCCTGCGGGCGCTGGCGGGCTCGGGCGTGCACGTCGCCACCGTCATCAATTTCCCTGCCGGCGGCGAGGACGTCGACCGGGCTGTCGAGGACGCCGGGGAGGCGATCCGCGACGGAGCCCACGAGATCGACCTCGTCCTGCCCTACCGCGCCCTCCTGCGGGGGGACGCGGCCGCGGCGCGCGGCATGGTCGAGGCGGTGCGCGATGTCTGCCGCAGAACCTGCCTCAAGGTGATCCTGGAGAGCGGGGCGCTCGGCGCCCCCGAGACGATCGCTGCGGCGAGCTGGATCGCTCTGGAGGCGGGCGCGGACTTCATCAAGACCTCCACGGGCAAGAGCCCTGTCTCGGCAACGCCGGAGGCTGCCGAGGCCATGCTGAGTGTGATCCGGGATCACGGAGCCACCGGCCGTCATGCCGGCCTCAAGGTCTCCGGTGGCCTCCGCCGCCTCGAGGACGCCGCCCTCTACCTCGCCCTCGCCGACCGCGTGATGGGACCTGACTGGGCGGCGCCCGCGACCTTCCGGCTCGGCGCCAGCAGCCTGCTCGGCGAGCTCGATGCCGCGATCCGGGTTGGTGCATGAGCCATTCCGCGACCAAGCTTCCCCAGATGAGACCTCCCCAAGAGATCATCCGGCACAAGCGCCACGGCGGAACGCTGGCCGAGGCCGAGATCGCGCATTTCATCGCGGGGCTCACGGACGGGCGCGTCACTGAGGGGCAGGCGGCAGCCTTCGCCATGGCGGTCTGCTTCCAGGGCCTGTCGCTGGCCGAGCGCGTGGCGCTGACACGGGCGATGACGCGCTCCGGCACGGTGCTCGCCTGGGATTTGCCAGGGCCCGTCCTCGACAAGCACTCGACCGGCGGCATCGGCGATGCCGTCAGCCTCGCGCTCGCCCCGATGGTTGCGGCCTGCGGCGGCTTCGTGCCGATGATATCGGGCCGAGGCCTCGGGCACACGGGCGGCACCCTCGACAAGCTCGCCAGCATCCCGGGCTACGACGTCGCGCCGGACCTCGCGTGCTTCCGCGCCGTCACCCGCACGGTCGGCTGCGCCATCATCGGGCAGACTGCCGAGCTCGCCCCGGCGGATCGGCGCCTCTATGCGATCCGGGACATCACAGGCACGGTCGAATCCCTCGACCTGATCACCGCCTCGATCCTGTCGAAGAAGCTCGCGGCCGGCCTCGACGGGCTCGTCATGGACGTGAAAACGGGCTCGGGCGCCTTCATGGCGGAGATCGAGGCGGCGCGCGAGCTCGGCGCCAGCATCGGCGCGGTGGCGAACGGGGTACGCCTGCCCACCGTCGCGCTCATCACCTGCATGGACGCGCCGCTCGCCTCCACGGCCGGCAACGCGCTCGAGGTCGCCTACGCGATCGCCTACCTGACCGGGCGGCGCCGCGAGCCGCGCTTCCACGCCGTCACCCTGGCGCTCGCCGCCGAGATGCTGATGATCGGTCGCCTCGCCGCCGACCGAGGGGAGGCCGAGACGCGCTTGGAGGATTCCCTCACCTCGGGCCGCGCCGCCGAGATGTTTTCCCGGATGGTGGCCGCGCTCGGGGGGCCGGGCGATCTCGTCGAGGATCCTGGGCGGCACCTGCCGCGGGCGCCGGTGGTGCGGGAGGTCCGCGAGGCCGGCACGGTCGCGGCCGTGGCGACGCGGGAGATCGGGCTCGGCGTGATCGCGCTCGGCGGCGGCCGCACCCGCCCGCAAGACTCGATCGACCCCGCTGTCGGCTTCACCGATCTCGCCCGCCCGGGCGATGCCGGTGGCCTCCTCGGCGTCGTGCACGCCCGCAGCGAGGCCGAGGCCGATCGGGCGGAGACCTCGCTGCGGGCGGCCTACCGCCTCGGCAGCCCGTCGGCCGGGCGTCCGGCGGTCTTGGAGCGGATCGGCTGAGGCCGCGGGCTCGGCCTCTCCCGCACGGGAGCGGTGAGCGGCATCCCGTCTGCCACGAAGGGGTGCTTACCAGCGGTGGTGCCGGTGATGATGGTGGCGCCAGCCGTAATGGTGGTGACGTCCGTGCCCCCAACCATGATGGCGGCGATGCCCGTGGCCCCAGCCGCGGTGATGATGGTGGTGATGGCCCCAGCCGTGCCCGCCCCGCACTGCGATGAGGCCGCTCCCAGCCCCTTCAGCCACGGCGGGCGAGACCGCGAGCGGGGCGGCCTGTGCACCCGGGGTCGCGGCGACGAGGCCGCCGGCGACCGCGACGGCCGCCGCCAGAAGACGCACGTTCAGGACCATGGGCAAACTCCTGTCTCGTGAGGCCGACCCCGCGGCCGGCAAGAGGGACAGGGTTAGAGGCTGCTGCCTGAACACACCCTGACGATGGTAGCCAGGGTACCATTCAACCGATGATGGAATCAGGGCCGGCGATAAACCCAGACGCGGGCCGGCGGCAGGTTCAGCCAGACGCGGTTCGAGCCGCTTGCCGTGTAGCTGCCGGCCTCGCAGCGGGCCGGGATCGGCGGCACCACCGCGTAGGTGAACTGCACGAAGGGCGCGCCCGGGTGCATCAGATCATGGGCTGCGTTGAGAAGGTCTAGGCGCTGCTCCAGGGGCTTCGTGAACAGCGGCAGGCTCGAGATCGTGGCAGCGGCGGGCTCGGCGAGGATGCCGGCTACTGTCCGGCGGATGTCATAGGCATCGCCCCGCACGATCGTGGCGCGCGGGAAGCGGCGGCGCAGGAGCTCGCAGAAATCGGGGTTGAACTCGACGAGAACGAGCCGCTCCTGCGCGATGCCGCGGCGCACCAGCGCCTCCGTCACCGGCCCGGTGCCGGGTCCGAGCTCGACGACCGGCCCCGTCATGCGCGGGTCTACGTAGGCGGCCATGGTCCTGGCCAGCATCCTGCCCGAGGGCGTGACCGCGCCGGTGACGAGTGGCCGCTCGAACCACGAGCGCAGGAACCGGGCCTCGTCCTCCAGCGGATCGCGCCTCTCCCGCACCGGACCGGTGGCAGCCAAAGCTTTCGCGCGGGAACGGCGTAACGGCGGCAAGACCGAAGTCCCTCGAATGGGCGGGTTGATCGGGAGGCTAGACGACGAAAGCCTTCATACAGTCAAGGCGGCGGGTGTGCATAGCGCCGCCGCGGCGCGTCGCGGATCGGCCCAGCGGTCCCGCTGCAACAACCATAACCGGTCGCGCCGGGATTGGATCCGGTCGCGCGGCGACAGTCCGGGGTCACGGTCGCGCTGAGCCGCTGAGACCGTCGAAGAAGTCCCGCACCTTCGAGAAGAAGCCCGCGCTCTCGGGATGGTTCTCGTCGGAGGCAGTCTGGTCGAATTCCTGCAGGAGTTCGCGCTGGCGCTTGGTCAGATTCTGCGGCGTCTCCACGAAGACCTGGATGTAGAGGTCCCCGACGTCCCGCGCGCGTAGGACCGGCATGCCCTTGCCCTTGATGCGGAACTGCTTGGCCGTCTGCGTGCCGGCCGGGATGCGCACCTGCGTCTGAGAGCCATCGATCACCGGCACGGTGATCTCACCCGAGAGCGCGGCCGTCACCATCGAGATCGGCACCCGACAGAACAGATCGGCCCCGTCGCGCTGGAAGAACTCGTGCGGCTTGATCGACAGGAAGACGTAGAGGTCGCCCGCCGGGCCCCCGCGCAGGCCGCTCTCGCCCTCGCCCGCAAGCCGGATCCGCAGCCCGTCGTCGACGCCCGCCGGCACGTTGATCGAGAGCGTCCGCTCGCGGCTGACGCGGCCGGCGCCCGAGCAGCTCGGACAGGGATCGTCGATCACCTCGCCGCGCCCGTGGCAGTTCGGGCAGGTGCGCTCGATGGCAAAGAAGCCCTGCGCCGCCCGCACACGCCCGTAGCCGGCGCAGGTCGGACAGGTGCGCGGCTTCGAGCCGGCCTTGGCGCCCGAACCGGCGCAGACCTCGCAGGTGACCGAGGTCGGGATCTTGATGGTCTCGGCCTTGCCGGTGAAGGCCTCCTCAAGCGAGATCTCGAGGTTGTAGCGCAGGTCCGCGCCGCGCTCGCGTCCGGGCTGGCCGCCGCGCCCGCGCCCGCCGGAGGCGCGGCCGTCGCCGAAGAAATTGTCGAAGATGTCGGACATGAAGTCCCCGAACTCGTTTCCGAATCCGGGGCCGCCCGCGCCCTGGCTGAAGGCCGCGTGGCCGAAGCGGTCGTAGGCCGCGCGCTTCTGGCCGTCCGAGAGGCACTGATAGGCCTCGTTGATCTCCTTGAACTTGATCTCGGCTTCCTTGTCGCCGCGATTGCGGTCCGGATGATAGGTCATGGCCAGCTTGCGGAAGGCCACCTTCATCTCACCGTCCGACGCGGTCTTTGAGACGCCCAGGATCTCGTAATAGTCCCGCTTCGACATTCCCCGGCCCCAAGGTCCCCAATAAGCCGCTCCCCGAGCCTGCGCCCGGGGAGCGTGCCGTCATCGCACCGTCCTGTGGAGCGGCGCGGGACCGGATCGCTCCGGCCCCGCGCCGCCAAGCAAGCCTCAAGCCCGCTTCTTCTGGTCCTTCTCGTCGACTTCCTGGAAGTCGGCGTCGATGACGTCGTCCTTCTTCTCGGCCGCGGCCCCGTCCGGGCCGGCCTCGCCGCCCTGGCTCGCCGCGTACATAGCCTCGCCGAGCTTCATCGAGGCCTGCATCAGGTCCGTGGTACGGGCCTTGATGGACTCGGCGTCGTCGCCCTCGAGTGCGGTGCGGAGTGCCGCGATCGCGGTCTCGATCGCGCCCTTGTCGGTGGCCGAGACCTTGTCGCCGTACTCGCCCACCGACTTCTCGGTAGCGTGAATGAGGCTCTCGCCCTGGTTCTTCACCTCGACGAGTTCGCGGCGCTTCTTGTCGGCCTCGGCATTCGCCTCGGCGTCCTTGACCATCCGCTCGATGTCGGCGTCCGAGAGTCCGCCCGAGGCCTGGATGCGGATCTGGTGCTCCTTGTTCGTCGCCTTGTCCTTGGCCGTCACGTTGACGATGCCGTTGGCGTCGATGTCGAAGGTCACCTCGATCTGCGGCATGCCGCGGGGTGCCGGCGGGATGCCGACGAGGTCGAACTGGCCGAGCAGCTTGTTGTCGGCCGCCATCTCGCGCTCACCCTGGAAGACCCGGATGGTGACCGCGTTCTGGTTATCCTCGGCCGTCGAGAAGGTCTGTGACTTCTTCGTCGGGATCGTGGTGTTGCGGTCGATGAGCCGCGTGAACACGCCGCCGAGCGTCTCGATGCCGAGCGAGAGCGGGGTCACGTCGAGGAGCAGCACGTCCTTGACGTCGCCCTGGAGCACGCCGGCCTGGACGGCGGCGCCGATCGCCACGACCTCGTCCGGGTTGACGCCCTTGTGGGGCTCCTTCCCGAAGAAGGACTTCACCACGTCCTGCACCTTCGGCATGCGGGTCTGGCCGCCGACGAGCACGACCTCGTCGATCTCGCCGGCCGACACGCCCGCGTCCTTGAGCGCCTTGCGGCAGGGCTCGATCGTGCGCTGGACGAGGTCGTCCACGAGGCTCTCGAACTTGGCGCGGCTGAGCTTGAGCGCGAGGTGCTTCGGGCCGGTCGCGTCCGCCGTGATGTAGGGAAGGTTGATCTCGGTCTGGGTCGCGGACGAGAGCTCGATCTTGGCCTTCTCGGCGGCCTCCTTGAGGCGCTGGAGCGCGAGCTTGTCCTTCGTCAGGTCGATGCCCTGCTCGCGCTTGAACTCGGAAGTCAGGTACTCAACCACGCGGTTGTCGAAATCCTCGCCGCCCAGGAAGGTGTCGCCGTTCGTCGACTTCACCTCGAAGACGCCGTCGCCGATTTCCAGGATCGAGACGTCGAAGGTGCCGCCGCCGAGATCGTAGACCGCGATCGTGCCGGCCTTCTTCTTGTCGAGGCCGTAGGCGAGCGCGGCCGCGGTCGGCTCGTTGATGATGCGCAGCACCTCGAGACCCGCGATCTTGCCGGCGTCCTTGGTGGCCTGGCGCTGGGCGTCGTTGAAGTAGGCCGGGACCGTGATGACAGCCTGCGTGACGGGCTGGCCCAGATAAGACTCGGCCGTCTCCTTCATCTTCTGAAGCGTGAAGGCGGAGATCTGCGAGGGCGAATACTTCTTGCCGTCGGCCTCGACCCAGGCATCGCCGTTGTCGCCCCGGACGATCTTGTAGGGCACGAGGCCCTTGTCCTTCTGCGTCATCGGATCGTCGTAGGTGCGGCCGATGAGGCGCTTGATGGCGAAGAAGGTGCGTTCCGGATTGGTCACGGCCTGCCGCTTGGCGGGCTGGCCGACGAGGCGCTCCCCGTCGTCGGTGAAGGCGACGATGGACGGGGTGGTGCGGGCGCCCTCCGCATTCTCGATGACCTTGGGCTGCGTGCCTTCCATGACGGCCACGCAGGAATTGGTGGTCCCGAGGTCGATACCGATGACTTTACCCATGGTGGGATCCCTCTGTTGTTCTGATCAAGCAGACCGCCGAGCCCCGAAGCAGCTCGGCCCATGGCGGTGCGGAATGGATGAGAACGGGACGCGGGCCGGACCGAAGGCCGCAGACGGCCAGATCCGGCGCTTAATCCCGTGCTTCGCCGCATATAAGAAGGTCGATGCGGGCTCGCAAGGCGAAGCAGACGCTTCCGCACGTGACGAGCTATCCTCCTGTGCGCGCAGGACGATCCGGCTCGGATGCGGCCCGGTATCGGGCGGCCGGATGACGATTTTGTGGCCCCGCTGCCACGCCCGCGCCATCGATGCCGTGCTACACTCTGGCCAGATCGGTGATGCTGCCGGCGAATTCCGGCTCCGGCGGCATTCGTCGAGGTCCCGGCGTTGAAGCCTCCGGTTCGAAAGTCTCGATGCGTCCGACCCGCGTTCTCGCCCTCGCCCTCCTGTGTTTCACCCTGCTTCCGGCCCTGCCGCGCGAGGCTGCGGCGCAGTCGTTCTTCGAGGAACTCTTCGGCATCGGCCGCGCGGCCAAGCCCCCGGTCCCGCCCCGCGGTGTGCCGCAGGGCGCTCCGCAGGGGGGCCCGGCCGAGCCTGGCGCGCCGCCCGCCCCGGGAGCGCCCGGCGAGCCCGCCGCGGAAGCGCCCCGTCCCGCGGCGCCGCCGAAGCCCGTCGTGCTGAGGGCGCCCGCCGACGATAACGTGGCGGGGCAGGATCTGCTGCTGAACGGCCTCAGCGGCAGCCTCAGGCTGGAGCGCGCCGGCCCTGCCATGACGGCCCGGGTGACGTTGCCGGGCACCAAGGTCTCGCAGCCGACCGAATCCTGTTCCGTCCCGCTCGCGGGCGGCAAGCCCATCACCCTGACCTCCGAGGGTCGGCCCGAGGGCGTCGGCCGCTTCGAGGCCGCCGCCGCCGAGTGCCCGCTGCGCTTCGACGTGCTCGAGGGCGGCGTCCTCGTCACGCCGCTTGGCGGCAACCCGGTCTGCACCTTCTCGGCGCAGGATTGCGCCACCACCCCCTCCGGCCTGTGGGGGCCGCCCGCCGCGACGCTCATCCCTCGCTCGGGCGAGTTCGACACGGCCCGCGGCATCGCCGACAAGGCGGTGCGCGACAATTACAAGTTGATGACCCAGCGAGCCCGGCGCGAGGACGTGCGCCCGATCGTGACCGAGCAGGCGGCCTTCTCGTCCGACCGCGAGCAGGTCTGCCGGACCTACGCCCGCGAGGGCTCGCACGGCTTCTGCCACCTGCGGGTCTCTGAGACCCGCGCGCTGGCACTGGCCGCCCGCCTCGGCGCCACCGCCAGCCCGACGCCGACGGCCGCCGCCACGCCGCCGCGACCGGCGCGCCGCAAGCCCGTGGTCGACGGGATGAACCCCGATGCCGGCGGCGCGCCGCCGCTGGCGGAATAGCGGATTTCAGATCCCGGCAATGACCTTCTGCAGGCAGACGGTCGCGGTGTCGCGGAAGCCGAGGTGCTTGTAGAACGCCACGACGTCGGCGTTGTCGGCGCGCACGAGGAGTTGCAACTTCCAGACGCCGCGCTCGGCGAGCCAGCGCTCGGCCGCCGCTATCATTGCCCGGCCGAGGCCGTCGCCACGCCGCGCGGGATCGACGGCGAGATAGTAGACCCAACCGCGGTGCCCGTCCTCGCCGACCATGCAGGTCGCAACCAGCCGGTCGTCAGTCTCGGCCGCCAGCACCGTCGCGTGGGCGGACCGGCACGCGAACGCGAAGTCCTTGGCGGGATCGTTCCAGGGACGCAATACGCCCGCCGCGCGCCAGAGCGCGATGACGGCCTCGGCATCCCCGTCACGCACCTGCCGGATCACGGCGTCGTTCAGGCCCGCCCGGCCGTCAGGGAGAGCATCGCCGGGTCGATGCCGTTGCTGCGCAGTGCCCACTCGTACTTGGAATCGAGGGCCGGGTGGAAGATCAGTTCCGGGTCGGCCGGGCAATTGAGCCAGCCATTGGCCATGATCTCGCTCTCGAGTTGCCCCGCCTGCCAGCCCGCGTAGCCGAGGGCCAGCACGGCGCTCGTCGGCCCGTCGCCGTTGGCGATGGCGCGCAGGATCTCGACGGTGGCGGTTAGGCAGATGCCGTCGTCGATGATGAGCGTCGACTGGTCGATATGGAAATCGTCGGTGTGGAGCACGAAGCCGCGCTTGCCCTCGACGGGACCGCCCATCAGCACCGGCATGTGGCCGACGCGCTCGCGCAGGCGGATCGCGTCGGCGGCGGGCGCCACGTCGAGCTGCACGAGGAGGTCGGGCATCGAGAGGTCGGTCACCGGCTTGTTGACGATGATGCCCATCGCCCCATCCGCCGAGTGGGCGCAGACGTAGATCACCGATCGGCTGAAGCGCGCGTCCATCAGCCCCGGCATCGCCACCAGGAACTGACCGTCGAGGAAGGCGCTGCTGCCGGGCCGGTGTCTCTCCATGCCTCCATGCTACGCCCCCGAGCCCGCTTGTCCAGCGGGCAAAGCGTCCGGATTGCGGGTTCGACCCGCCCGGCCGGGCGCCCCTTCCCTCGCCTCGACATGCGCCAGCGGCCACGCTAGACGGGCGGACCCTTCAGGCTCGCGCATGCGCGCGGGCACGGGCGGGCGGCCATGGCGGCCCGCGATCGAGGAGAGAGCGGATGACGATTCAGGTTGGCGACCACCTGCCCCAGGCGACCTTCCGCGTGAACGGACCGGACGGCCCGCAGGCCAAGACCACCGACGACGTCTTCAAGGGCCGGAGGATCGTGCTGATCGGCGTCCCGGGCGCCTTCACGCCGAGCTGCCACCGCAACCACCTGCCGGGCTTCGTCGCCAAGCGCGACGAGATCCTGGCCCGCGGCATCGACGCCATCGCTGTCACCGCCGTCAACGACGTGTTTGTGCTCGATGCCTGGGCGAAGGCCTCGGGCGCGGACGGGATCGAGTTCCTGGCCGACGGCAATGCCGACTTCGCGCGCGCCACGGGCCTCGACATGGACGGTACCGGCTTCGGCCTCGGCATCCGCTCGAAGCGCTTCTCGGCGCTGATCGAGGACGGCGTCGTGCGCATCCTCAACATCGAGGAATCCCCCTCCAAGGCCGAGGCTTCCGGCGCCGAGGCACTCCTCAAGGTGATCTGAGCGGTCCGGGCGGGGCCGACGAGCCCTGCCCGCTCCCTAGCCGGCCCGGCCGTAGTCGCGGGCGCTCCCCGCCTCCCGGTGGAAGACGAGACGCCGGTCGTACTCGCGCGGATCCTTCGGCTGCACCAGCGCTCCCGGCGGAACGTTCAGCCAGTCGACGAGGCGAGTCAGCATGAAGCGGAGCGCCGCCCCGCGGCACAGGACCGGCAGCGCCTCGACCTCGGCGGCCTCGAGGGGTCGCACCGCCTCGTAGCCCGCGATCAGCGCGGCGGCCATGTCGCGGTGGAAGCGGCCGTCCGCCTCGAAGCACCAGGCGTTGAGGCAGATGGCGAGGTCGTACGCGAAGGCGTCGGTGCAGGCGAAGTAGAAGTCGATCAGCCCGGACAGGTCGTCGCCGATGAAGAACACGTTGTCGGTGAAGAGATCGGCGTGGATGACGCCGCCCGGCAGGTCCCTGGGCCAGGCCTCCTCCAGCGCCGCGAGGTCGGCGCGGGTGCGCTCCGCGAGCCCCGGCGAGACGCTGTCGGCCTGAGCCTCGGCCTGCCCGAACAGCCCGCGCCAGGCGCCGACCGAGAGGTTGTTCTCCCGCACCATCCCGAAATCCCGGCCTGCCGCGTGCAGCTCGGCCAGCGCCCGGCCGAGCGCCCGGCAATGATCGACGCCCGGGTGCTTCACCGAGACGCCCTCGAGGAAGCTGACGATCACGGCCGGCCGCCCGCACAGGCGCCCGAGCGCCGAGCCCGCGCGGTTGCGGATCGGCTGCGGGCAGGCGAGCCCGCGCGTCGCGAGGTGCTCCATCAGGTTGAGGAAGAACGGCAGGTCGTCCTCCCGCACCCGCTTCTCGTACAGGGTGAGGATGTAGGAGCCCGCGGTGGTGTGCAGGAAGAAGTTGGTGTTCTCGACGCCCTCGGCGATGCCCTTGTAGGAGAGCAGGCTCCCGATCTCGTAGGCGGCGAGGAAGGCGGTCAGCGCCTCGTCAGATACCTCGGTGTAGACGGCCACGGGTCTCGCGCTCGGGGTTGGCCCATCTCGCGAGTGGGCTCTGGAGATCTCACGGACGGCAAGGGGCGCCGCCGAGGCGCCCCTCTACACAATCCCCGGGCCCCGGCAAACCGCTTTACTCGGCGGCCTCGCTGCGAAGCTCGCGCGGCAGCGGGAAGGACATGTCCTCGACCACCGTCGAGACCGTGTCGACGGTGACCTCGTAGCGGGCCGCGAAGGCGTCGATGATCTCCTCCACGAGCACTTCCGGGGCGGAGGCGCCGGCGGTCAGCCCGAGCTTGCGCACGCCCTCGAAGGCCGGCCAGTCGATCTCCTCGGCTCGCAGAACGAGGCGCGTGATCGGGCATCCGACCCGCTCGGCGACCTCGCGCAGGCGCTGCGAGTTCGAGGAGTTCGAGGAGCCCACCACGATCAGCGCGTCGACGAGGGGCGCGATCTGCTTCACCGCCTCCTGGCGGTTGGTGGTGGCGTAGCAGATGTCGTCCTTGTGCGGCCCGGTGATGTTCGGGAACTTCCGCTTCAGGGCCTCGACGATGTGGCGGGTGTCGTCGACGGACAGCGTCGTCTGCGTCACCCAGGCGAGGTTGTTCGGGTCCGCCGGCGTCAGCGCGGCGATCTGGTCGAGATCCTCCACCAGGGTGATCGAGCCCTTGGGCAGCTGGCCCATGGTGCCGACGACCTCGGGGTGGCCGGAATGGCCGACGAGGAGCACGTGGCGGCCGCGCTTGTGATGGATCTCGGCTTCGCGATGGACCTTGGTCACCAGCGGGCAGGTGGCGTCGATGGTGGTGAGCCCGCGGGAATCCGCGTTTGCCGGCACCGTCTTGGCGACGCCGTGGGCGGAGAAAATCACGGGCGCGCCCCCGTCCGGCACCTCGTCGAGTTCGCGCACGAACACGGCGCCCTTCCGCTTGAGGCTCTCAACGACGTACTTATTGTGGACGATCTCGTGCCGGACGTAGACCGGCGGCCCGTAGATCGCGAGCGCCCGCTCGACCACGTCGATGGCGCGCACGACGCCGGCGCAGAAGCCGCGAGGTGCCGCGAGGAGGATCTCCAGGGGCGGCTTGGCCGCCCCCAGGCGAGACGCGTCCGGGGCGGAGAGATTCGTGATATCGGCGCTCATGATCCGGGATGTGGCGAGGGGGAGCCTGCCCTGTCAACCTGTCGGCCGGCCGAAACCCGCCCGCTCCGGGCGCCTCCATAGCACATTTGCCGGATTTGGTGACTCCGGATGACGCGACCGTGACCGGCGGGGAAGCGTCTGCGGCCGGCGCCCCTATTCCGACGCCGGGCTCGACGGCTGGGGCGGCAAGCCCTCGCCGGGCTGCGGCCCGTCGTAGCCCTCGATCACGATGAGGTCGGTCTCGGCCCCGCCCTTCTGCCTGGCCTTGGCAGCCTGATACGCCTCCGAGTTCCAGCAGGCGAGCGCGTCCGCGTAGGACGGGAACTCGATCACCACGTTGCGCGCCCGGGCGCTGCCCGAGACCACCTCGAAGGAGCCGCCCCGCACCAGGAAGCGACCGCCGAACCGTGCGAAGGCGGCGCCGTTCGCCGCCGCGTAGTCCCTGTAAGCCTCAGCGTCGTGCACATCGACCCGGACGATCCAGTATCCGCGTGCCATCGAGTGTCCTCCTCTCACGCCATCTCGGCAACGATGCGCCGGGCGACGTCCCGCGGATCGGCCGCGCCCGTGATCGGGCGCCCGACGACCACGTGGTCGATCCCGGCCGCGCGGGCCTCGCCCGGTGTCATCACGCGCTTCTGATCGCCGAACACCGCGCCTGCCGGCCGGATGCCCGGCGTGACGATGATGCGGTCCGGCCCGATCACGCCCCGCACGGGCACGGCCTCGACAGCGCTGCAGACGATCCCGTCGATGCCGGCCTCGATGGCCTGCGCGGAGCGCCGCGCCACGAGGTCGGGCACCGGCAGCGCGTAGCCGGCCTCGCGGGCATCGGCCTCGTCGTAGGAGGTCAGCACCGTCACGGCGAGGATCTTCAGGTTGTGGCGGCCCCGCCCCCGCACGGCCGCCCGCATGGTCTGGGGATAGGCGTGGACGGTCAGGAAGGCGGCGCCGAGGTCGGCCAGCGACTGCACCCCCTCCTCCACCGTGTTGCCGATGTCGTGGAGCTTGAGGTCGAGGAAGACCTTGAGGCCGCGCTTCGCGAGCCTCGGCACCAGCGCGAGGCCGCCCGCATAGGCGAGGCGGTAGCCGATCTTGTAAAAGGTCGCGGCATCCCCGATCCGCTCGACAAGGGCCTCGGCCGCGGCGACGTCGCCGAGGTCGAGGGCGACGATGAGGCGGTCGCGGGGATCGGCGGGATCGGGCATCACGGTCTCCGGCAATGCGGGGCACCCATCACGCGGGGCTGGCCGGTGTCAATCCGTCACCCATCACCCGCGCCACCTCGTCCTTGAGCACGGGCAGGAGCTCGGCCTCGAACCAGGAATTGCTTCGGAGCCAGCCGTTGTTGCGCCAGGACGGGTGCGGCAGCGGCAGCACCCGCGGGCGGCGCGGCTCGGCCAGGATCTCGCGCCAGCGCGCGACCGTGCCGGTGAGCCCGTCTTGGAGCCGCCCGAGATGCCAGGCCTGCGCGTACTGGCCGATCACCAGGACCAGCTCGAGGTCCGGCAGGCCCGTGAACAGGTCGCGGCGCCAGCGCTCGGCGCATTCGCGCCGCGGCGGCCGGTCGCCGCCCTTGGCGTCGAGGCCGGGAAAGCAGGAGCCCATCGGCACGATGGCGACGCGCGAGGCGTCGTAGAAGGCCGCTTCGTCGAGGCCGAGCCAGGCGCGCAGGCGCACGCCCGACGGATCCATGAAGGGCGTGCCTGTCCGGTGTGCCCGCGTGCCCGGCGCCTGGCTGGCGATGCAGAGGCGCGCCGTCGCGCTCCCCTGCACGATCGGGCGCGGCTCCTGCGGCAGGGGCGGCCCGTGGACCGGCGCATCCCGGCAGATCCGGCAGGCGCGGAGCGCGGCGGCGGTGGCGTCGAAGGCTGTCTCGCGGGAGGTCATGCCCGTGTGAGATGGGGCGTGCGCGGGCACCCCGCACGGAGCCCGACATGAAAAGACGGCGCGGTGTTGAACCGCGCCGTCGAAGTCGGGTCGAAACCTTTGGGGTCCCGGGACTCTGCGCCCCGGGGCCGCCCACGTCTGTGCGTTTCCTCACACGCCCCGGAGGCTCGCGAGGTCGAGCGGCAGCGAGCGCAGGCGCTGGCCGGTCGCCGCGAAGATCGCGTTCGCGATCGCGGGCGCCAGCACCGGCACGCCGGGCTCGCCGATGCCGGTGGGGGCCGCCCGCGAGGGCATGATGTGCACCTCGACCACCGGCATCTCGCTCATCCGGGTCGGCTCGTAGGTGTCGAAGTTCCGCTCCTGCACCACGCCGTCCTTGAGGGTGACGCGATTGCGCAGCACCGACGAGAGGGCGAAGCCGACCGCGCCCTCCACCTGGGCGCGCACGATGTCCGGGTTCACCGCGATGCCGACATCGACCGCAGCGACGATGCGGTTGACCTTGACCTTGCCGGTCTCCACCGAGACGTCCGCCACCATGGCGACGTAGGAGCCGAAGGATTCGTGCGCGGCCACGCCCAGGGCGCGGCCCTTGTCGGGCTTTGTCGCCTCCCAGCCCGCCTTCTCGGCGGCGAGCCTCAGCACGCTCGAGAGGCGCGGTGCCTGGTTGAGGAGCGCGAGCCGGTAGGCAACCGGGTCGGCGCCCGCCGCGTGGGCGAGCTCGTCGACGAACACCTCCATGGCCTGAGCCGTGTGGGTGTGCCCGACCGAGCGCCACCACAGCACCGGCACGCCCTCGCGGGCATTGTGCACCTCGAAGCGGTAGGCCGGCAGCGCGTAGGGCGTGTCGGAGGCACCCTCGACCGTGGTGCCGTCGACGCCGTTCTTGACCATCATGGCCTCGAAAGGCGAGCCGATCATGATCGACTTGCCGACCATGACGTGCTGCCAGCCCGTGATCGCGCCCCCAGCGTCGAGGCCAGCTCGCAACTTGTGGTAGACGGTAGGCCGGTAATAGCCGCCCGCCATGTCGTCCTCGCGGGTCCAGACAAGGTGGACCGGCGCCTTGCCGCCCGTCGCCTTCACGATATGAGCGGCCTCCGCCACGTAGTCGGCGCTCGGCGTCGCACGCCGACCGAAGGAGCCGCCCGCCCATTGCGTGTGAAGCCGGACCTTGTCGACGGTGACGCCGAGGATTCCCGCCACGACGGCCTGCTCGACCGTCTGGAACTGCAGCCCGCCGAAGACGTCGAAGGTCCCGTCCGGGGCCTGCTCGATCGTGACGTTGAGCGGCTCCATCGGCGCGTGGGCGAGATAGGGGAAGCTGAACTCCGCCTCCACCACCTTCGCCGCCCCCTGGATCGCTGCCGCGGGATCGCCCCGCTCGGAGGCGACGTGGCCGGGGCGCTTGGCCGTCTCCCGGTACTCGGCCAGGATCGCGTCGGAGGAGCGCGCCTCGGCCGCGCCGTCGTCCCAGGTCACGCTGAGCGCGTCCCGCCCCTTGCGGGCCGTGTAGGTGTCCCGCGCGATCACCGCGACTCCGCTCGGGATCGCGACCACGTCGAGGACGCCGGAAACCGCCCGCGCGGCCTTGTCGTCGACGCTCTTCACCGTCGCGCCGAAGCGCGGGGGATGCGCGACGATGGCGGTGACCTGGCCGGGGCGGCGGATGTCGAGGGCGTAGACCGCGCTGCCGTTGGTCTTGGCCACCGAGTCGAGACGCGGCACGCCCTGGCCAATCAGGCGCCACTCGCTGGGGTCCTTCAGGCGGGGCTCCTGCGGCACCGGCAGGGTCGCGGCGGAGGTCGCGAGCGCGCCGAACTTGGCGTCGCGCCCCGAGGCGACGTGGCGCACGACGCCCCGCTCGACCGTGATCTCGGCGACCGGCACCTTCCACTGGTAGCTCGCGGCCGCCACCAGCATCTCGCGGGCGGCCGCACCCGCCTTGCGGAGCTGGAACCACGAATTGGCGATGGCGGTCGAGCCGCCGGTGCCCTGGATCGGGCCCATCAGCAGGTTGTTGTAGAGCGCGGCGTCGGCTGGCGCGAACTCGGTGCGCACCTGCGCCCAGTCGGCGCCGAGTTCGTCAGCCAGGATCGTGGCGAGCCCGGTCGTGTTGCCCTGGCCCATGTCGAGATGCTTGACGATCACCGTGACGGTATCGTCCTGGGCGATGCGCACGAAGGCGTTCGGCATCGCCTTGACCTTCGAGAGATCGGGTCCGCCGGCGGCGCGGGCGGGCCCGGCGAGATCGAGGCGGAAGCCAATGACGATGGCGCCCGTGGCGGCGGCGCCACCGCCGAGGAAGCCGCGGCGGGAGACGCTGCGCGGGTCGCCGCCCGGCGCGCGGTCTCGGGCCTTCGACCGACCGATTGTCAGCATGGGATTGCTCCAGTCAGGACGGATACGGGACGATCAGGCGAGGGAGCGCGCGGCTTCGTGGATTGCCGCGCGGATGCGCTGGTAGGTGCCGCAGCGGCAGATGTTGCCGTCCATGGCGCCCGTGATGTCGGCGTCGCTCGGCTTCGGGTTTTCGGTGAGGAGGCCGATCGCCGACATGATCTGGCCCGACTGGCAGTAGCCGCACTGCACCACGTCGAGCTTGCGCCACGCGCCCTGCACGGCCTCGGCGACCCGGCCCGAGACGCCCTCGATCGTCGTGACCTTGGCCTCGCCGACATCGCCGATCGCGGTCTGGCAGGAGCGCACCGGCTGACCGTCGAGATGGACCGTGCAGGCGCCGCACTGGGCGATGCCGCAGCCGTACTTGGTGCCCGTGGCGTTGAGGTGGTCGCGCAGGACCCAGAGGAGCGGCGTCTGCGGATCGGCATCGACCTCGTGGGAGACGCCGTTGACGGTGAGCTTCAGCATCGCCTGTCCCTTCCGGATCGAGCCCTATGCAGCCAGCGCTAGTCTCGGGCCCCGCGCGCGCGAAGTGCGGCGGCGCACCTGTCGTCGCCTACCGTACGACCCTGAACGCAATGTCGCCAAACGTACCGAACCCGGCAGGCCGTTCTTAACACATTCACCCCATTCTCAGGCGACACCGTTCCGACATGCCTGCGAACCTCCGGCCGCCGGCTCCTTCCGCGTGGTGCCCGAGATCCGATGTCCGACCTGACAGTGGAGATGGTGCAGCGAGGGCGCGGGCCCTCGACCGAGGAGGCCAGCCGGCGCCGGGGCATCGCCCGCGAGATGCGCTCGGCCCGCGAGAAGCTGACCTCGACGACCGGCCTCGAACGCGCCTTCGACTACGAGCTGCTGCGCCTCTACGCGCAGTACCGCGTCGGCGCGGGCATTCCGCTCGGCTTGTTCGCTGTCGCGATGGCGGCGGCCTCGATCTTCTGGGTGCCGCCCGCGGTGGCGGCGGCTTGGGCGCTCAGCGTTTTCCTGACCATCACGCTCGTCACCTCGCTCGCCCGCCGCTTCCTGCGCCAGAATCCCGGCGAGGTCTCGCTGTCGCGCTGGCGCCGGCTCTTCGTCCTCAGCGAGGGCATGCAGAGCCTGTGCTGGTCGCTGATGATCGCGCTCGGCGCCACGGGAGGCCGCACCTTCGCGCTGTTCGGCCTCGTCATCGCGGCGGCGGTGGCCACAATGCTCGCCGCCACCGTGCCGATGGCGGCGGTGGCGGGCCTCGCGCCCCTCGCCGCCGCGACCCTGTCGCTCCTCGTCTTCTCCCGCGACGCGGACGCGATCCTGCTCGTCACCATGGCGCTCGGCTCGCAGCTCTTCTTCCTCGGCCTCGCGCGGCGCCTGTACACCTCGACGGTGGGCGCCCTGCAGTCGCGGGCCGAGAAGGACGCGATCTTCGGCGAGCTCGAGCAGGCCAAGGCCAATTCCGATGAGGCGCGACGGCGCGCCGAGGAGGCGAACCTCGCCAAGTCCCGCTTCCTCGCCACGATGAGCCACGAGCTGCGCACGCCGCTCAACGCCATCCTGGGCTTCTCGGAGGTGATGAAGAACGAGGTGTTCGGTCCCCACACCGCCCCGAGCTACCAGGAATACTCGAACGACATCCACGACAGCGGGATGCATCTCCTCAACCTCATCAACGAGATCCTCGACCTCTCACGCATCGAGGCCGGGCGCTACGAACTGAACGAGGAGGCGCTGCAGCTCGCTCATATCGTCGAGGAATGCCGCCACATGATGGGCCTGCGCGCCCGCTCGAAGGGCCAGACCTTCCACGACTTCGTGGACGATTCGCTGCCGCGGCTCTGGGCCGACGAGCGAGCGCTGCGCCAGATCGTGCTGAACCTGCTGTCGAACGCCGTGAAGTTCACGCCCCCCGGCGGCGAGATCACCATCAAGGTCGGCTGGACGAGCTCGGGCGGCCAGTACGTCGCCGTCAAGGACAGCGGGCCGGGAATCCCCGAGGACGAGCTCGGCACCGTGATGTCTTCCTTCGGCCGCGGCTCGCTCGCCATCAAGACCGCCGAGCAGGGCTCGGGGCTCGGGCTCCCGATCGTGAAGGGCCTTGTCGACCTGCACGGCGGCCAGTTCCAGCTGAAGTCGAAGCCGCGCGAGGGCACCGAGGTGATCGTCACCCTGCCGGCGAGCCGCGTGATGGACACGCTCCCGGCCATGAGCGTCGAGGCCGGGCGCGCGGCGGCGGCGAGGCCCACCGCCAAGGCGGCCTGACCGAGGCGGCCTGATCGGCTCTACGCCTCCGAGCGCCCGGAGATGCCGGCCTGCGCGAAGGTCGCCATGTCGCGGTGGCAGGCGAGAGCGGCCTTGAGGAGGCCCATCGCGAGCGCTGCGCCGGAGCCCTCGCCGAGGCGCATGCCGAGCGCCAGCAGCGGCACGAGGCCGAGCCGCTCGAGCACCTCCGCGTGCGCGCCCTCGGCCGAGACGTGGCCGGCGAGGCAATGGTCGAGGGCGGACGGGTCGATCGCGTGCAGGATCGCGGCCGCCGCGGTCGCCACGTAGCCGTCGAGCACCACGGGCACCCGCTGCAGGCGCGCCGCCAGGATCGCGCCCGCCATCGCGGCGATCTCGCGTCCGCCGAGGCGGGCCAGCACCTCGAGCGGGTCGTCGAGGTGGCCGGCATGGCGGCGGAGCGCCGTCTCGACGACCGCGACCTTGCGGGCGATGCCGGCCGCGTCGAGGCCGGTGCCACGCCCGACCCAGTGCGCCGGCTCGCCCCCGAACAGAGCTGCGTAGATCGCCGCCGCGATCGTGGTGTTGCCGATCCCCATCTCGCCGACGGCGAGGCAATCGGTTCCGGCCGCCACCGCTTCCATGCCGAAGGCCATGGTGGCCACGCACGCCTTCTCGTCGAAGGCCGGCCCGACCGTGATGTCGCCGGTCGGCAGGTCGATGGCGAGGTCGAACACCTTGAAGCCGAGGCCGTAGGCCGCGCAGATCTGGTTGATCGCCGCGCCCCCCGCCGCGAAATTGTCGAGCATCTGCCGGTTGACCGCGTCCGGATAGGCCGAGACGCCCCGTGCCGTGACGCCGTGGCTCCCCGCGAACACGCAGACCAGGGGCCGGTCGAGGCTGGGGCTCGCCTTGCCCTGCCACGCGCCGAGCCAGGCCACGAGATGCTCCAGCCGCCCGAGGGCCCCGGCTGGCTTCGTCAGGAGGGCGTCGCGCTCGCCGATCGCCGCAGCGGCCACCCGGTCCGGCCCAGGCATGCTCTCGATGAGGCGGCGGATATCCGTGAAGGGGCTCTCTGACGTCATGGCAAGCGCGCTCGAACAAACCTGTGGGCAGCCCTGCCCCCGTGGAGGGCGGACCCGGCCGGGAGCTATAACGGGGGGAGCGGCGGGGGTGAAGGCGAGGCGCGATGCGAGAGGGTCCCGGGCATTCGGGCCGGGGGAACGCGGGGGACGGCGACATCCCGGGCCGCGACCTCCTCTACGATCTCGCGGCCTGCCTGCGCTTCTACTCGCGCCTGCCGGTGCCGCGGCTGCCCGGCGAGCCCGACCCGCACGCGACGCCGGACTTCCGCACCGTGCCCCGGATGCTGCCCATCGCCGGGCTCGTCCTGGCGCTGCCCGCCGCCCTCGTGCTCGTCGCCGCCAAGGGTCTCGGCCTCGGGCCGTTCCTCGCCGCGACGCTCGCGGTCGCGGCCTCGTGCCTCGTCACGGGGGCGCTGCACGAGGACGGGCTCGCCGACCTCGCGGACGGCTTCGGCGGGGGCGCCACCCCGGAGCGGCGCCTGGAGATCATGCGCGACAGCCGCATCGGAAGCTACGGCGGGATCGCGCTGGTGCTGGCCCTGGCTCTGCGGATCGGAGCGCTCGCCACCCTGCTCGACCGAACGGGCGCCCTCGCCACGGCGGCCGCCCTCGTGCTCGCGGCCGCCCTGTCGCGCATCGCGGCGCTCGCCCCGATGGTGATCCTCGCGCCCGCCCGGCCGGACGGGGCGAGCGCGTCCGTCGGCCGCCCCGGCAAGGCGACGGTGGGTTTGGCCGCCGGGATCGGCCTCGTGCTCTGCCTTCTCGCCGTTCCCTTCGGCCTGCCCCCCGGCGGTCTCTTGCTGATGGCGGGGCTCGCTGTCATGGCGGTACTCGCTCTCACGGCGATCGCGCAGGCCAGGATCGGCGGCCAGACCGGCGACGTGGTCGGCGGCTGCCAGCAGGTCGGCGAGATCGCGGCGCTCCTCGGGCTGATCCTGGCGGTGCCGGCCTGATGCGGAGCGGCGCCGCGGGCTTGATCGGGGCGGCGCCCTGCGGGCATGGACACGCTCCATGAGCACGTCCCCGATAAGCACGTCCCCGAAGCCATCGAGCCCCTGCACCAAGGTCTGCGTCCTCGATGCGGCGACCGGCCTCTGTCGGGGCTGCGGGCGCACTCGCAACGAGATCGCGCTCTGGGGCTCGCTGTCCGAGCCGCAGCGCCGCGCCATCATGGCCGGTCTCGAAGCGCGGCTGCGCGATGCCTATCTGAAGCCCGCGGAGATGCGGGCGAGGACATGATCTATCTGGGGCTCATCGCGCTCGGCCTGGTGCTCGTCGTCTTGGTCGCCACGGACGGGACGAGCCGGATCGGGGGCGTGATCGAGCCCGATCAGCTCGCCGGGCTCGCCTGGGGCGGCACCATCCTGGCGCTTGTCGTGGCGGGATTCTGGCGCCAGTTCCGCGGCGGGATGGGCGAGAACTTGCGGGCCCTCCTGATCTGGGCACTGCTCGGTCTCGCCTGCGTCGTCGCCTATTCCTACCGCGACCAGTTCCAGGGCGTCGGCGCCCGCGTGATGGGCGAATTGCGCCCCGGCACCGCGTCGATCGGGCCGGGCGGCGCCGTCACGATCACGCGGCGCCGGGACGGTCCCTTCGCCGTGGACGCCGAGGTGAACGGGCGCGGCCAGAGCTTCACCTTCGACACCGGCGCGAGCGCCGTGGTGCTCACCGCCGAGAACGCGGCCGCGCTCGGCATCCGCCCGAACGAGCGCGACTTTACCACCCGGGTCGCCACCGCGAACGGGGTCACCTACGCGGCCCCGATCTACCTCGATTCGATTCGCATCGGCCCGATCACCGAGCGTCGCGTCCCCGCCATGGTGAGCCGGCCGGGCGACCTCTCGGACAACCTGCTCGGCCAGACCTTCCTGAGCCGCCTGCCCTCCTACGAGGTCCGGGGCGACCGCCTGATCCTGCAGGGGCGCTGAGTCCCGCCCGGCGCCCCTTGCCGGTTTCAGAACCGGTAGGTGAAGTTGCCCTTCACCGCGTGGTCCTCGGCCCGGTTTCCGACCTGGCCCGTATAGGCGACCCCGAGCGTCGCATTCGGGGCGACCCGCAGGTCGAGGCCCGCCTCGGCGACCAGCGCGTCGCGGTCAATCGGGATGCCGGCCGTCAGGAAGGTCGGGCCGGTGCCGAAGGCGAGCAGTGCGGTCGGCACCACGTCGCCGAAGGCGCGGCGATAGCCGACGAGGCCGCGGGCCGAGAGCGGCAGGCCGAGGCCGAGATCGAGGCTCGTCTGCGCCCGCACGCCGGCCGTGATGGTGCCGAGGTCGTAGTCGCGGGCGAAGCTCGTGAGCGCCGCGATGCCACCCGTCTCCGCGAAGCGGTCCCGGCCGATGCTCACGTAGGCGCCGCCCACGAAGGGCTCGATATAGGCGAGCGGCGCGGCCGGGAGCGGGCTCGGCCCCTTGCTGACGAGGGCGGCCGGCACCGCCCCGAGCGGGATGCGATAGCCGAGCTCGCCGAAGCCCTGGATGGTCGAGCCGCCCGTGCGTGCGGTCGGCGCGTCGGAGAAGCCTGCGAACAGCACGGTGCGGCGCAGGCGCGTCGCGTTGTCGGCGTAGACCGCGCCGAGGCGCAGGGACACCGGCCCGAACTCGTAGCCGCCGTAGACGCCGCCGAAGCCGCTCTCGATCGAGGCCGATTGCAGCCGGCCCGCCGTGTCGAGGCTCGTCGTCGAGTAGCCGCCCGCCACGCCGAGGCGCAGGCCGCTCTCGAGTCGCAGGTCGGCGCCGAGCACGAAGCCGCTGGTCTGGCGCGAGAGGCCAGCTGCATTGCCGTCGCCGCGCGCGTCGCCGAAGGCGCCGAAGCCCTGGCCCCAGAGGCCGAAGACGCGCGGGTCGAGCACGCGGGCCGGCACGGCGGCGAGCGGGGCGCGCCGCCCCGGCAGGTCGGCCGTGTAGGTCGCGGGCAACGTTCCGTAGTTCAGGCCCTCGGCGGAGCCCGGCGTGGCGCCCCAGCGCAGGCGGTCGAGGATCGCCTCCCGCACGAAGAAGGCGGTCTGGAATTCGGCCGAGACCGTGCTGGCGTGGATGTCGCCCGCGAGCGCCCCGAAGGCGCCCTGCGCCTGCGGCGTCGAGAGGCCGACGGTGCGGTCGTAGGCGCCGGTGCCGGGCCCGCCGGCCTGGATCGCGGTCGCCACCGCGGCCTGGTTGCGGTTCTGGGCGATGCCGGCGAAGGGCACGTCGTTGCGGGTCAGCGTCAGGTCGACCTCGTTGGCCGTGTAATCGAGGCTCGGGATCAGGAAGGCGAAGTTCGCGGTGACGCCCGAGAACTGGCCGGCCACGCCGCCAGCAGCCGTGAGGATCGAGTAGCGGGTGCGCGGATCGTAGCTGCCGCTGACGGCCTGCACCTGCACGGTGCCGCCCGCCAGGCTGGCGGTGCCGGTCGCGGCGATGCGGTCGGACTGGCCGGCCGCATTCGCGTCGACCTGGTAGACCGAGCCCGGCGCGAAGCTCACGTTGCCGGCGACCGAGAGGGTGCCGATGCCGTTGCCGGGCGCGACCGCCGCGCCCGACAGCACGTTGAGGCCGCCCACCGTGCCGCTGCCGCCGAGCACGCCGCCGGCGCCGACCGTGACGGTCGTGGTGACGCGGTCGGCCGGATCGAGCATCAGGGTGCCGGTGACGTTCCCGAAATAGCCGGCGGCCGAGTAGAGGTCGAGGCGCGACCAGTAGCTCAGCGGCGTACCGTAGAAGGCCGCGAGCGCGTTGGTCTCAGTATTCATCAGGATCTGGTTGATGGTGCTCGTCTGGAGTGAGCCGTAGAGGCCGCCATTCGGGGCGATCGTCTTGGCGGCGACCGTGCTGCCGCCGTAGAGCGGCGCCAGCAGGATCGACGCGTCGGGGCCGCCCGCCGGCGCGGCCTCCCGGGGGGCCTGTGCGAAGGTCAGCGTCGGCAGGCCGTAGGTCAGCCGGCTCTGATAGAGCGCCTGGCTGGCGGCCGAGGGGAGGTAGGGATTGCCGGCCGTGTTCTGCGAGGAGGAAGCGCAGGCCGCGACGGTGTTGCCGCACTGCGCCGAGAGGTAGTTCTGAAGCTCGCCCTGCGCCGCCGTGAACAGGTTCGGCAGGTTGATCGCCGTGCCGGTCGTGGCGGCGTTGTTGATGTAGGCCGGGTTGGTGAGGGCCTGGGCGAGATCGTAGGCCGAGAACGCGCGCGAAGCGATGATGTCGAGCGGGTAATGAACGCCGAGCACGATGCGGCTGTCGCCGTATTCGGCGGCGCGCAGCAGCAGGCTCTGGTATTGCTGCGGCACCAGCATCGCCAGGAGATAGCCGTCCGTGAAGGCGTAATTGGTGTGGCCGCTCGGGAAGGACGCGTTGGTGGCAAGCCCATCGAGCGCGGAGGGATCGAAGATGTTGTAGCTCGACGGCGCGACCTGAACCGGGCGCGAGTTGCCATAGACGTTCTGGCCCATCTGCGTGTTGCGCACGCCGTAGGCGAGGTCGAGCACGCTGTCGGAGGTGTTGGGCAGCCGGCCCGTCGAACCGGCCGCGCCGGCGGGCGAGCCGGCCGGGATCGTGTAGGGCGCGGTCGGCAGCGTGAAGCCGACGGGCGCCACGGCCGGAACCGGGACGTAGCCCGCCGGGACCGTGCTCGGATTGGTCGCAGCGCCGTTCGCGAAGTAGTTCTTCGCCACGCCGAGATCGCTGCTGGTGAAGTTGTAGGTGTTGTTGAGCAGCGTGAAGGTGTTCGTCAGCGGACCATTCGTCAGGGAGCTCGCGCGAATGCCGGTCTGATAGATCAGTCCGAGCTGAACGCCGAGACCGCCGACAGGCTGCAGCGGGTTCAGCGTTCCGCGCGCCCCGCTGGTGCTGTTCTGGATCGCCTGCAGCGGCAGGCCGCCCGCGATGTTATCGCCCGGGCCAAGGGCAAGCCTCGTGCCGTCGGCGAGCGTGATCGAACCGACCGAGCCGTTGAACAGGCTGCCCGGAAGGGTCTTGTCGCTGATCGCGAGTTGCTGGCGCGCGGTATTGGCCGCCTGATTGTCGGTGACGCCCTGCGAGAGGTTGAGCTGCAGCGTCTGCTGGCCGACCGTCGTGCCGTTCAGGCTCAGAAACGGTGCGAGCAGATTGAGCACGTTGACGTTCGCCGGCGTCGTGTTGACGGCCTGCGCCCGCGCATCGGTGCCGAGGAGCCCGCCTCCCAAAGTTCCGGCCAAGATGGCCGCGACGGAGACACTGTGCCTGAACATAAACCCCTCCGGTAAAGAATCGTCTTCTGAGACCCGGCCGGAGGTGTCGGGGAAATCGACGTTCGTCGCGCGTTCATAATCCTGTCATATTTTACTGCATTGCATCGTGTTGCAAGGCAGCAACATCTGCTCAATACTTTGCTGACTAAGATCAGACTGACCCGGGTCAGGCGGCCTCGGGCAGCTCCCGCGAGACGAGCGCCACGGCCTCGCGCAGGGTCGCGAGATCCGCGTCCGAGCGCATGCCGCAGGTCGCGAGGTGGCGGCGATAGGCGCGCGCGCCGGGACGGCCATTGAACAGGCCGAGCGTGTGCCGGGTCAGGCTGTGCAGGCGCGTGCCCCCGGCGAGCGCCCGCGCCATGTAGGGCGCAAAAGCCTCCAGCGCCGCGAACGGATCGGCCACCGGCGCCGGCTCGCCGAACAACTCGGGATCGATCGCGAGGAGCACGGCCGGGTCGCTGTAGGCTTTGCGCCCCATCATGACGCCGTCGAACTCGTCGAGGTGCCGGCGGGCCTGCGCCATCGAGGTGACGCCGCCATTGACCGTGACAGGCAGGCCGGGCCGGGCCCGTTTGAGACGCACTACGCGGTCGTAGTCGAGGGGCGGCACGTCGCGGTTCTCCTTCGGAGAGAGTCCCTGCAGCCACGCCTTGCGGGCATGTACCACGAGGGCGTCGACGCCCGCGCGCACCACCGCGTCGGCAAGCGCGTCGAGGGCGGCCTCGGGATCCTGGTCGTCGACGCCGATGCGGCACTTGACCGTGACGGGCACCGAGACGGTTGCCTTCATGGCCGCGACGCACTCGCCGACGAGGCCGGGCTCGCGCATCAGACAGGCGCCGAAGCGCCCGTCCTGGACCCGGTCCGAGGGGCAGCCGACGTTGAGGTTGATCTCGTCGTAGCCGAATCCTTCCGCGATCCGGGCGGCCTCGGCGAGCGCGGCCGGGTCGGATCCGCCGAGCTGGACCGCGACCGGATGCTCGGCCTCCGAGAAGGCGAGCAGGCGCTCGCGCGGCCCGTGCAGCAGGGCCCCCGTCGTCACCATCTCGGTATAGAGGCGCGCACGCCGCGACAGGACGCGATGGAACGCCCGGCAATGCCGGTCGGTCCAGTCCATCATGGGGGCGACCGAGAAGCGGATGTCGGCGGGCGTCATCGGGCCGAGATAGAGGGCGAGGGCCCGCGCATCAATGCGGGGGCGGGGTCAGTGGTCGTGCCCGCAGCCGCAGCCCGGGCCGTGGCTGTGGGCGTGCTCGTGCCGGTGGCCGTGATCGTGCGCAGGGTCGTGCCGGTGGTCGTGGTGCTCGTGCCCATGATCGTGGGCACGGTGATGATGCTCGTGCCCGCAGGTGCTGTGGTCGTGGGCCTCGCGCTCGGGGCGGAAGGCGCGGGTGACAGCGGTCGCGGTGCAGCCCTGGCCGCGGATCAGCTCGGCGTTGGCGGGCGAGGCCGGCACGTAGAGCGCATCAGCGGCGATCTCGGCCGCCACGTGGCTGCCGCCGAGCTGCCAAGCGAGCCGCATCAGCCGGGCGGGGTTCTCGGCCCGCACCTCGAGGAGCGCCTCGCCGGCCGCCCGCACCTGCACGAGGCGACCGTCCTCGAGGCGCAACGCGTCGCCGTCATCGAGGAGGGCGGCCCTGGCGAGCGCGAGCTCGAAGCTCAAGCCGCTCTCCGCGGTGAGCGAACCGCTGTTCCGGCGCCGACCCGCGTGGTCGAGGGTAATGGTGTCGACGACCTGCTCGGGGCGGACCGCCGCCTTGCGGACGATCGTGGTGGCTCGCAGCATGGATTCCTCGCTCGGCTGGCGCCCGACGACGCGCATCGGCCGCCCATATCGGCTCTTCCGCGCCCGAAGGGAAGGTTTTTGGGGCGCGCTGCAAGGCACCTCCGGGAACCTTGGCCGTTCGCGTGCATTCCCCCGACAGAATGGCTAAGCTCGGCCCGCACCACGGCTAAACGCCGGAATACGCCACGCACAAGGGAGTCCCGACCTCATGAAAAAGATCATGGCCGCCGCGCTGGCCGGCACCCTCGCCCTCTCGGTCGGCGCCTGCAACACCCCGCAGGACCGCGCCCTCGGCGGCGCCGGCCTCGGCGCGCTCGCGGGCGCGGCGATCGGCGGCGCCGCGACGGGCCGTGCGGGCGGGGCGCTGGCGGGGGCCGCGATCGGCGGCGCGAGCGGCGCCATCGTGGGCGCTGCGACCGCCCCGCAATGCCCTTACGGCACCTACCGGGACCCCTACGGCAACGTCTACTGCCGCTGATCCCGGGATCCAGGCGGGTCTCGAGGGGCCGGGGCCTCGCGCTCCGGCCCCTTTTTTGTCGCCGCCGGAGCGGGTATCGGGAGCGCGCGTTTCACCGCGGTTCGACGCCTCGCCCGGCGCGCCGCTCCGTCGATTCCGAAGGCCCATGCCGCCGACCCGAGATCCAGCCCTTCGCCCCGCCCGGGGCTCGCAATGACCTCCGGCATCTGGGGCAAGCTCGGGGGCGTCGGGCTCGGCATGGCGATCGGCGGCCCGCTCGGGGCGCTGATCGGGGGGGTGGCGGGCCATTTCCTCGTCGACCGGGAGGGCGCGCTGTTCGGCGCGACGCCCCGCGACGTGGTCTTCACCACCGGACTCGTGGCGCTCGCAGCCAAGATGGCGAAGTCCGACGGCGTGGTGACGCAGTCGGAAGTTGAGGCCTTCGGGAAGGTGGTACAGGTGGGCGAGGCCGAGCGGCCAGGCGTGACGCGCCTGTTCGACCTCGCCAAGGCCACCACCAGCGGCTTCGAGGCCTATGCCCGCCAGCTCGCCGCCGCCTTCAGCGACACGCCGGCGCTGCTCGAGGACGTGCTGGACGGCCTGTTCCACATCGCCAAAGCGGACGGCGCCATCCATGAAGCGGAGGATCGCTACCTGCGGGCGGTGGCCGGGATCTTCGGCTTCGGCGAGTCCGAATTCCGGCGCATCGCCGCCCGCCATGTGGCGCTCGCGGGCGACGCCTACCTGATCCTCGGCCTCGACGACTCGGCGAGCGACGCCGAGGTCAAGGCGCGCCACCGGCAGCTCGTCGCCGAGAACCACCCGGACCGGGCGATCGCCCGCGGCCTGCCGCCGGAGGCGGTGGCGATCGCGACCCGGCGGCTCGCCGCCATCAACGCGGCCCACGACCGGATCGCCGCCGAACGGGGCCTGCGGTGAAGGCCTCGCCCGAAAGTCCCGTCGCCGCTGGCGTCGTGCCCTCACCGAACCACGGCGAGCGACAGGGCCCGCCCCCCGACCTGCTGATCCTGCACTACACCGGCATGGAGACGGCGAGCGCCGCGCTGCAGCGCCTCGCCAACCCAGTAGCCGAGGTCTCGGCCCATTACTTCGTGTTTGAGGACGGGCGCGCGGTGCAGATGGTGCCGGAGGGCCGCCGCGCCTGGCACGCAGGCGCCGCAGCCTGGAAGGGCGAGCGCGACGTCAACTCGCGCTCGATCGGCATCGAGATCGCGCATCCCGGCCATGTCGGGGGATTGCCGGCCTATCCAGATCCCCAGATCGCGACCGTGATCGCGCTCGGGCGCGACATCGCGGCGCGCTGGCGCATCCCGCCCGAGCGCGTGCTCGCACATTCCGACGTCGCGCCCGCGCGCAAGGAGGATCCCGGCGAAGTCTTTCCCTGGGACCGGCTCGCCCGGAAGGGCCTCGGCCACCACGTGCCCCCGGCACCGTTGCGGGACGGCCGTTTCTTCGCGCGGGGCGATGCGGGCCAGCCGATCGAGGCGCTTCAGGCCATGCTCGGCCTCTACGGCTACGACCTGGCCGTGACCGGCCGGTTCGACGACCCGACCCACGCGGTCGTGACCGCCTTCCAGCGCCATTTCCGGCAGGCCCGCGTGGACGGGGTCGCGGACGCCTCCACCATCACGACCCTGCGCGACCTGATCGCGGCGCTGCCGGGGTGAGGGGCGGAAGCCGGTCGCACCCTCACGCCCGGCCGCGGATCTCCGCCTCGCGCCGCTCGACCCGCGGCTCAGGGGCCTCGCCGCGGGTGCGCCACAGGCTGTAGGCGATGCCGGCGCAGAGCAGCACCAGCGTGACCGCGAGCGAGACCCATGGCGGGACATCCATGAGGCCGAAGGTGTCGGCCACCACGATCTTGGCGCCGATGAAGATCAGGATGAAGGCAAGCGCCGTCTTGAGGTAGGCGAAGCGGTCGACCATCGCGGCGAGCGCGAAGTAGAGGGCGCGAAGCCCCAGGATCGCGAAGATGTTCGAGGTGTAGACTACGAAGGTGTCGGTGGTGATCGCGAAGATCGCCGGCACGCTGTCGACCGCGAAGATCACGTCGGCGCCGTTGACGAGGACGAGCGCAAGCGCGAGCGGCGTCAGCCACAGGACCCGCCTGCCGCTCCGGGGATCGGCTCTGCGCACCACGAAGCGCTGGCCGTGCAGTTCGGGCGTGATGCGCAAGGTCCGGTGCAGCCAGCGCACGGCGGCGTTGTCCTGCAGGTCGCCCTCCTCCTCATCCTTCGAGACGAGCATCTTGATGCCGGCATAGATCAGGAAGGCGGCGAACAGCGACAGCACCCAGGCGGCCTGATGCACGAGGGCAGCGCCGAGGCCGATCATCAGGCCGCGCAGCAGGATCGCCGCCAGGATGCCCCAGACCAGCACCCGGTGCTGGGCGGCGCGCGGGATGCCGAGTGCCGACAGGATGACGGCGATCACGAAGACGTTGTCCATCGACAGCGACTTCTCGACGACGAGGCCGGCCACGTATTCCTGGCCCGCCCGCGGCCCGAGATACCACCAGACCCAGCCGCCGAAGATCAGGCCGAGGGTGAGATAGAAGGCGGTGAGCCCGAGGCTCTCCCTGACGCCGATCTCGTGGTTCTTGTCGCGGTGCAGGAGGCCGAGGTCGAAGGCCAGGAGGCCGATGATCAGGGCGTGGAACCCGAGCCACATCCAGATCGGCTTGCCGAGCCACGCGATGTACAGGAAATCGACCATTCGCGGACCATTGATGCTTCTTCCGGAGGAAAGCATCGGCTCCGACATCACGGAGGCATGGTTTGCGTCCGCCAGAGGGGCCCGCAGCCGATCAGCGCGAGTTAGGGACGGGAGGAGAGTGAATCAAGGGCGTGGGCGGGCGCCGCTCCGCATTGACCGGGACTTCCCCCGAGCGGAGATTGGGTCCGTGGCGTCCCGGCCGTTCGGGAGCCGCGCAGGCGCGGACCGGCGATCCGGGCGCGGCCGGAGCGCGCCGGGCGTCGGTGTCCGTCACGAAGAATGACGGAGGCCTTCGAAGGGCCGGTGCGGGAAGGGGGAGTTCGATGACCACCGACAGCAATCCGGCAGCCGGGTCCGCGCGGGTTCCGTCGAAGCCGCATCGGGCGAGCCCGTGGCGCATCCTGCTGCCCCTGGTCGTCGCCGTCGCGATCGCGCTCATTCCCGTCCCCGCCGGGCTCGCGCCCCACGCCTGGTACTACTTCGCGATCTTCGCCGCCGTCATCGCCGGCCTCGTGGTCGAGCCCCTGCCCGGCCCCGCGGTGGGGCTGATCGGCGTGGTCGTCGTCACGGTGCTCGCCCCCTGGGTGCTGTTCGGCACCGCGGAGGGGGCCAAGCCCGGCTTCAAGGTGGCGGACGAGTCCCTGCGCTGGGCGCTCTCGGGCTTCGCCAACCCGACCGTCTGGCTGGTCTTCACCGCCTTCATGTTCGGGCTCGGCTACGAGAAGACGGGGCTCGGGCGGCGGATCGCGCTCCTGCTCGTGCGTGCGCTCGGGCGCAGCACGCTCCGGCTCGGCTACGCCGTCACGCTCACCGACGCGATCCTGGCGCCCTTCACCCCTTCGAACACCGCCCGCAGCGCCGGCACGATCTTCCCGGTGGTGCGCAACCTGCCGCCCCTGTTCGGCTCGATGCCGAACGAGCCCTCGGCGCGCGACGTCGGCGGCTACCTGATGTGGACGACCTTCGCGGCAGGCTGCATCACCAGCTCGCTGTTCCTGACCGCGCTCGCCCCGAACCTGCTGGCGATCGAGTTCATCCGCAAGATCGCCCATGTCGAGATCAGCTGGGCGGAATGGTTCTTCGCCGCCGCGCCGTTCGCGCTGCCCCTGCTCTTGGTCCTGCCGGTGCTGACCTACGTCCTCTACCCGCCACGCATCAAGCGCAGCGCGGAGGTGCCGGCCTGGGCCGAGGCCGAGCTCGCCCGCATGGGCTCGCTCTCGCGGCGCGAGGTGACGCTCGGGGTGCTAGTCTTCCTCGCCGTCGTCATGTGGGTCTTCGGCGGCGAATACGTCGAGGCGACGACGGCGGCGCTCATCGTGCTCGCGCTGATGCTGGTGACGCGCGTCATCGCCTGGGAGGACATGGCGGCCAACAAGGCAGCCTGGACGACGCTGTCGCTCCTCGCGCTGCTCGTCACGCTGGCCAGCGGCCTTAGCCGGACGGGCTTCATCAAGTGGTTCGCCGACGCCGTGGCGACGCATATGGGCGGGTTGTCGCCGACGCTGTCGCTCCTCGCGCTCGTCGCGATCTACTTCCTCTCGCACTACATGTTCGCGAGCATCACCGCCCACACCACCGCGATGATGCCGGTGATGCTGGGCGTCGGCATGGGCGTCCCGGGACTGCCCGTGGCGAAGCTCGCGCTAGCGCTCGCGATGACGGCCGGCATCATGGGCATCATCACGCCCTACGCGACGGGGCCGGCGCCCGTCTACTACGAGAGCGGCTACCTGCCGACCGTCGACTTCTGGAAGCTCGGGACGCTGTACGGGCTGCTCTTCCTCGGCGCGCTCCTCGCCATCGGGGTTCCCCTGCTGCTGATCCGGTAGAAGTCGGGCGGCGGGATCGGGACCGGACCCATGCCGCGGCAGCGCCGCCGCTCTCGGCTGGTGGCCTCCACGCCCCGACTGCCTTGACACGGGCGCCCTCCCGCCCCCTTCCCCTGCACATGGATAGCCAAGCGGATCAGGACATCGCGATCGTCGGCGGCGGGCCGGCGGGGCTCGCGGCGGCGGAGGTGCTGGGGCAGGCGGGGCACGCGGTCACGGTCTATGACCAGATGCCGTCCGTCGGGCGCAAGCTGCTGATCGCGGGCCGCGGCGGACTCAATCTGACCCATAGCGAGCCGCTGCCCGCCTTCCTCGCCCGCTACCATCCTGACGGCAGCCTCGCGGAGGCGATCCGCGCCTTCCCGCCCGAGGCCCTGCGGGCCTGGTGCGAGGGGCTCGGCGAGCCGACCTTCGTGGGGTCGAGCGGGCGGGTCTTCCCGAGGAGCTTCAAGGCCTCGCCGCTGCTGCGGGCCTGGCTCGCCCGGCTCGGGCGCCACGGCGTCGCCGTCCGGACCCGGCACCGGCTGACCGAACTGCCCGAGGGCGGTCTCGCCTTCTCGACGCCGGACGGTCCCCTGACGGTGCGGCCCCGGGCGGTGCTGCTGGCGCTCGGAGGCGCGAGCTGGCCGCGCCTCGGCTCGGACGGGGCCTGGGTGCCGCTGCTCGAGCAGGCCGGCGTACCGGTCTCCGGACTGCGCCCGGCCAATGCCGGCTTCGCGGTGGCGTGGTCGGAGCTCTTCCGGGAGCGCTTCGCCGGCGCGCCGCTCAAACGCGTCGCGCTGAGCGCCGGCGGCGCCACGGTGCGCGGCGAGGCCCTGATCACCCGGGACGGGATTGAGGGCGGGGCCGTCTATGCCCTGTCGCGCTCCTTGCGCGAGGCGATCGGGGCGGAGAGCGAGGCCCGGCTCGTCCTCGACCTGCGCCCGGACCTCGCGCAATCCGACATCGCCCTGCGCCTCGGCGCCGGACGGGGCGGCCAGTCGACGGCGACGCGCCTGCGCAAGGCCGCGGGCCTGTCCCCCGTGGCGGCCGGGCTCCTGCGCGAGGCCGCCCGCGGGCCCCTGCCCCAAGGCGCGCCTGAACTCGCAGCCCTGATCAAGGCCGCGCCTCTGCGGCTCCACGCCGTGCAGCCGATCGCACGGGCGATCTCGAGCGCAGGGGGCGTCGCGGCCTCCGGCCTCGACGACAGGTTCATGCTGCGGGCGCGCCCCGGCACCTTCGTGGCGGGCGAGATGCTGGACTGGGAGGCCCCGACCGGCGGCTACCTCTTGCAGGGCGCCTTCGCGAGCGGCCGGGCGGCCGCGGCTGGCATGCTCGCGTGGCTCGAAGCCTCCTGACGCCTCGCGGCTCCGCGATCGCGGCTCGGCCATCAGGGCTTGGCGCAGAACCCTACCATGCCGGCGGCCTCGGCCGGGCAGGCGGCGCTCGCGCTGCCGCCGGCGCCGAGGGCGAAGACCGGGCTGCCGCCCTTCAGACAATAGGCCGAGACGAAAACCTCGCCGGCCTCGCAAGCCAGCGTGCAGCCGTCCGCCGGGCAGTTCTCGGTCCGCACCACCCTGAACGGCGCCGGGCCGGACACGCTCGCGGGCGCCCCAGGCTCGCCCCGCGGCCCGGCCGGCCCCGGCGCGCCGGCGGCTCCCTGCGGCCCCGCGGATCCCCTGAGGCCGGGCTCGCCTCGGGCACCTGCCTCGCCCTTCGCGCCCGTCTCGCCCGGTTCTCCCCGCGGGCCCGACGCCCCCTGCAGCCCCGCCTCGCCCTGCGGACCGGCCGGCCCTTGCAGCCCCGCCATGCCCTGGGGTCCCGTCGGGCCGGGTTCGCCCTTCGGACCCTGCGGCCCCTCCGGCGCGCAATTGGCCACCACCACCTCGCGCTCGTCCTCGTCGGCCTTGAGCGTCGCCACGCAGGTCGGCGGCCGGTAGGGCAACCGGAACACGAAGCGGCCGCGCCGGTCGGCCATGATCGAGATATCCTCGTCCAGCACCACCACGGTCCCGCCCCTGCGGACGGAACCGGAGATGCGCAGGTCCCCCGCCTCGATCCGGGCGTCGTAGACCATGATGGGCTGGCTCGGCGCCTGCGCCCGCTCGGATCGCGCCCGCGCCGGCCGGCTCGGCGCGGGCGTCTGCGCGGCCGGAGGGTCCTGAGGCGCCTGCTGCGCGAGGACCGGCGCCGTCCCGGCGAGCGGAAGCAGGCCCGCCAGGGCCGTGGCGAGGCGAACGAGGCGCATGGAGGGTCCCCCGATTGATCCGGCGCCGACCGGCGCGGCAGTGTGAAGCGCGAGAATGAATGGCACTGTGCCGAGAGGCGGGATTTCTCGGGATCTCCCGAAAATTACCCTTTCTTGTCTTACACTTACGCTGTACGGATGGTGAGCGTGGCTCGGATCAGCCGCGCGGTTCCGAACGGCATAGATCAGGGCCGTGCGAACCGCAACGAAGCGTCGTCTCGAAGGAAAGTCGAAGGGAAGCCGCGCAAACCGGCGGCTCAGTCGGATGATCGGCGCACCTCGTCCAGGCGCCTGCCGGGGCGGGAATTCAATCGTATCGTCAGGCGCAGGGCAGCGAGCACGCGAAACCCGGGTCGGGTGCGGGGTGGGATACGGAGTGCCGCCCGTTCGCGTCATGGCGCCTCTGCCCCGCATTCCCCGCGCTCCGCGATGCCGGCCCGCTCGACAACGGACCGCGCCCGCGTAGAGTGCCGCCATGCTTCGACTCGCCCTCGCCCTTCTCCTCCTCGCACCGGCCGCCGCGCTCGCCGACGAGTGCGACGGGCTCGCCCAGCAGATCGCCTCGGCGACGGGCGGGAAGGTCGGGCGGCGCTCGGGCCCCAGCATCGACATCAAGGTGCCGGGCAGCATCAAGATCGATCTCACCTGCCGGGCCCAGCCCATCGTGCAGGCGAGCTCGAGCGACCCGACGCCGTCGGCCGTGTTCTTCCGCGATCTCTCGATCGCCTCGGAACGCCTCGTCGGCGAGTCGGCCGGCACCGTCCAGGCCGTCCTCGGCAAGGCCTACCAGACCTCGCTGTCCGAGCGCCGCAAGTCCTTCATCCAGCAGAACGGCTGGTCGGCGAGCTGCTACACCGACAGCTCCGGGTCGATCCGGACCCTCTGCTCGGTGGGGCGCATCCCGCCGGGTTAGAGGAACACGCGAGGGCGCAGGTCCGGCTGGACCCGCGCCGGGACCGAGATCAGTACTCGATCACGTCCTCGAGGGCGTAGTGCTTCACCGTCCTGCGGTTGGCGATGAGCTCGTCGACGGTGGGCTCTCCCCTGAGCGCGCGGCCGATGGCGAGCTTCGTCGCTTCGTAGTTCGTCCGGTAGAGGTCCTTGCGGTCGAGGTTCGGATCCTCGGCGCAGCGCGGATCGAGCCAGATCATGATAATCATGCAGAGCTCGTCGAGGCCGTCCTTCGGCAGGACGCCCTCGATGATGCAGTCGACGATGGCGTCGCCCGTCGCCGCCTGGACCACGCCGCCGAGAAGCTCCACGTACTCGGCTGTGTGGATCGTGGCCTTCGTGGTCATCATGGTGGCGGGCCGCACGAGCTGGTTGAGGTCGCGCACCACGAACATGCGGGTGTGGCCCTGCGCCTGCCCCATCATGCTGGCGAAGGCTTGGCCCGCGGGGCCGCGGGTCGAGCCGATCAGCACCTCGGGCATCGCGTCCGTGTACTGACCATCGGCGGCGAGCACCGTCGCCTCGCCGGTGCGGAACCAGATCTCGGACATGTCCTGTTACCCTTCGTGGTGTGACGAGCGCGCACAAACACCACGGGAGCGCGCAGCGTCAATCGCGTGGTCCCGATTCCCGTCGCGCGAAGCCCCTGGCCTCTTGGGCCACGATCCGCCATGCAGGGCAGGCATCGCGCGGGACGGATGCGGGCAGAGGCGCAGCGGCGATGAGCGGATCACAGCGAAGCCGGGACTGGAGCCTGTCGGTCGCCGCGGCCGAGGACGGCGTGCGGGTCGAGTTCGGCCTCAACGACCTCGAGGGCCGGCCGCTCACGGCCATCCTCGATCTCGATCGCAACGAGGCCCGGAGCCTCGCCCGCGCCCTGCTGGCGGCCGCCGGCGACGCGATGGAGCGGACCTTCCCGCATCCCCCGAGCGTGCAGGAGTGAGGACGCCCTCGCTCGTGATGCCGCCGCGCCGTCTCACGCCGCACCGGCCGCCACGTCGGCGGACAAGACTCCCTAACGCTGGCCGACGCCGAGACCGCCGCGCCCCGGCAGGCGGGGGACCTTGGCGCCGCGCGGCTCCACGGGACCGGCGCAGGCATAGGCGAACTCGGTCTGCAGGTCGGTGAAGATCGTCTCGCCGGTGATCTGGCAATCCTCGCGCACGGTCTCGTCGAGATAGGTCCGGGCCGCGAGGCGGAAGCGCTGGGTGCGGCTCTCGCCCGGATCAAGCCCCTCGAAGCGCCCGCCGAGGCCGCAGCCCGTCACCTCGCGCAGGGCGTTCGAGACGACGAGCATCCGGCGCTGCTGGCGCTGGTCATAAATCTCGTAGGGGTCGTTGCAGCCGATCGTGACCACCTGCGGCGTCAGACTGACATAGGTCTTCGAGATGTAGGAGAAGCCCGTGCAGCCCGCGACGGACAGGCCGAGCGCGAGAACCGGAACCAGCCGCTTGCCTGTCATCGCCACCCCGACCGGGCTTCCTCGATCCGCCCTAACCCCGCCCGCATTGAAGCGGGTCCGGCCCTGCGGTCAAGCCTCCGCGGGGACGGGAGCGGCGCGCAGGTCCGGCTATGCCCAGGCGGCCAGTCCTTCGCCGATGCTGCGGACGTCCACCGTCGCGTTCTGCATGCTCGTCGAGATCTCGCGCGTCACCGCGCTCTGCTCCTCGATCGATGTGGCCGCCTGAGTGACGTATTCCTGCACGGAGGCGATGCCCGACGTGATCGAGGCGAGGATGTCTGCGACCTCGTCGGAGACGCCCTGCATGCCGGTGATCTCCTCGGAGATCCGGGACGTGGCGACGGTCGCCTGGTTGGCGAGGTTCTTCACCTCGTTGGCCACGATCGCGAAGCCCTTGCCGGCCTCGCCCGCGCGCACCGCCTCGATCGTCGCGTTGAGAGCGAGCAGATTGATCTGCTCGGCGATCTTCGAGATCGCCTGCACCACTCCGTCCATCGACTGGGCCGCCTCGCGCAGCCGCATCTGCGCCTGGTCGGCGGCCTGGGCCCTGCCGTGGATGCCGTCGACGGCCGCCTTCGAGCGCACCATCACCTCCGCGATGTCGGAGACCGAGGCGCTCATCTGCTCGGCCGCCGCGGCCACCGATTGTACATTGCTCAGCGTCTGCGAGGTGGCGCCGACGGCTCGGGCGCGCGCCTCCATGTTCCGCGTCACGTCGGTGGCGTATTTCACGATCTTGAACGGCCGGCCGTTCATGTCGAGGATCGGGTTGTAGGTAGCCTGGATCGCGACCTTGCGCCCGTTGCGGCCGACGCGCTCGAAGATTGCCGAGAAGAACTCGCCGCGGCGCAGGCGCTGCCAGAATTCCTCGTAGTCGCGGCTCGCCGCGTACTCGGAATCCACGAACATGCGGTGGTGGTGACCGCGGATCTCGCCGATCCGGTAACCCATCGCGTCGCAGAAATTGTCGTTGGCGTCGAGCACGGTGCCATTGAGGTCGAACTGGACCACGGCCTGCGAGCGGCTGATCGCCTCGAACTGCCCCGTATAGTCGGCGGCCTTCAGCTTGCCCGCCGTCACGTCGGTGGCGAACTTGACGATCTTGCAGGGTTTGCCGTTCAGGCCGAGGATCGGGTTGTAGCTCGCCTGGATCCAGACCTCGCGCCCGCCGTTGCCGACGCGCTTGCACTCGCCCGTCTGGTACTCCCCGGCCCTCAGCTTCTGCCAGAACGAGGCATAGTCCCAGCCCTCGGCCACGTCCGGGTCGACGAACATGCGGTGATGGCGCCCGATCACGTCGGCGCGCTCGTAGCCGAACAGGCGGAGGAAGACGTCGTTGATTTCCAGGAAGGTACCGTCCATGCCCAGGTGAACCACGGCCTGCGACTTGTTGATCGCCGCGATCTGCCCCTGGCAGTCGGTGTTGCGCAGCTTCTCGGCGGTGACGTCGGTGGCGAACTTCACCACCCGCATCGGCCGCCCGTCGCGGTCGAAGATCGGGTTGTAGGTCGCCTGGATCCAGATCTCGCGGCCACCGCGCCCGATCCGCTTGTACTCCGCGGACTGGAATTGGCCGCGTTTCAGGTGCTGCCAGAACTCCCGATAGGCGTCGCTCTCGGCGACGGCCGGCTCGACAAAGAGCCGGTGATGCTTGCCCTGCACCTCGTGCAGATCGTAGCCCATCACGGCGAGGAAGTTCGCGTTGGCGTCGAGGATGGTCCCGTCCAGCGCGAACTCGATCGTCGCGAGCGAGCGATCGAGGGCTTCGATCCGCGCCCTGCTATCGCGCTCCGCGCGTCGCGCCTGCCTGAACCACGTCATGACCATCTCTCCTGATGGTCGTCACGCTAGGGCTGGCGCCATTAACGAAGGATAGAAGCCATCCGCGCGTAAGTACTTGAGAAAAGCAGATATAACTGCTCATTTTAGTATTCAATTAGCAGGCCATGACACCTTTTTACTCATCGCAGCCTTGCGCGTCGCCATCGACCGGCAGCCCCGTTCCGGTTTCCTGCCGCGCACCGTCGTCTCAAAGACAGGGCGTTGCTCGCCGCCAGCGTGTCTCGAATGCCCACGAAGGCGGGCGCGCAAGGGCAGCGGCGGAGCCGCGGCCCTTCGCCCCGTCCGCGCCTCACTCGGCGGCCGCCGCGAGGTAGCGGGCCGGGTCGTAGTTCAGGATCGGCCCGAGCCAGCGCTCGACCTCGGCCACGTCCATGCCCTTGCGCGCGGCGTAATCCTCGGCCTGATCGCGCTCGACCTTGGCGACGCCGAAATAATGCGCGTCCGGATGCGCGATGTAGAGGCCCGAGACCGAGGAGCCTGGCCACATGGCGTAGGACTCGGTGAGCCTCACGCCGATGCGCGGTTCGGCCTGGAGCAGGTCGAACAGCGTCACCTTCTCGGTGTGGTCGGGCTGGGCCGGGTATCCGGGAGCCGGGCGGATGCCGTCGTACTCCTCACGCACGAGTTCGTCGGGCGTGAAGGCCTCCTCGGCCGCGTAGCCCCAGAACTCCTTGCGCACCCGCTCGTGCATGCGCTCGGCGAAGGCCTCGGCGACGCGGTCGGCGAGCGCCTTGACGAGGATCGCGCGGTAATCGTCGTTCGCGCGCTCGAAACGCTCGGCGATGCGCACTTCCTCGAGCCCCGACGTCACCACGAAGCCGCCGACGTAATCGGCGATCCCCGTCTCGGCCGGCGCCACGAAATCGGACAGGCAGGTATTCGCGCGCCCGTCGCGCTTTTCGAGCTGCTGGCGCAGGCCGTGGAAGGTGGCGAGCCGCTCGGAACGGCTCTCGCCGGTGAAGAGCGCGATGTCGTCCCCGACGCTGTTGGCGGGCCAGAAGCCCACCACCGCCTTCGGGTTGAACCAGTGCTCCTCGACGATCTGCCTCAGCATGCCTTGCGCATCCTCGAACAGGGCGCGTGCGGCCGGCCCCTGCTCGGGATCGTCGAGGATCGCCGGGTAGCGGCCCTTGAACTCGTAGGTCTGCAGGAAGGGCGTCCAGTCGATGTAGGGTACGAGGTCGGCGACCTCGTAGCTGCGGAACACCCGCGTGCCGGTGAAGCTCGGCTTCGTCGGCCGGTAGCCCGACCAATCGATCTTGAACGGGTTGGCGCGGGCCCTGGCGAGCGGCAGGCGCTGCTTCTCGGCCTTCGAGCGGGCATGGGCGTCGGCCACCCTGCGGTACTCGGCGCGCACCGTCTCGATCGTGGCCTCGCGCGTCTCCCGCGAGATCAGGCTTGAGACGATCCCGACCGCCCGGCTTGCATCCGTGACGTAGACCGCCTGCCCGCGCTCGTAAGCCGGGTGGATCTTCACCGCCGTATGGACGCGACTCGTGGTGGCGCCGCCGATCAGCAGCGGCAGGTCGAAGCCCTCGCGCTCCATCTCGGAGGCGACATGCACCATTTCATCGAGCGAGGGCGTGATAAGGCCCGAGAGCCCGACGATGTCGACGTTCTCGCGCTTGGCCGTGTCGAGGATCTTGGCCGCGGGCACCATCACGCCGAGATCGATGATCTCGTAATTGTTGCAGGCGAGCACGACGCCGACGATGTTCTTGCCGATGTCGTGGACGTCGCCCTTGACGGTCGCCATCAGCACCTTGCCGGCGGCCTGGCGCTGGCCGGTCCCGCCATTGGCCTTCTTCTCCTCCTCCATGAAGGGCTCGAGATAGGCCACGGCCTGCTTCATCACGCGGGCCGACTTCACGACCTGGGGCAGGAACATCTTGCCCGACCCGAACAGGTCGCCGACCACGTTCATGCCGGCCATCAGCGGTCCCTCGATCACGTGGAGCGGGCGCTCGGCCTTGGCGCGGGCCTCCTCGGTGTCGGCCAGGATGTACTCGGTGATGCCGTTGACGAGCGCGTGTTCAAGCCGCTTCTCGACGCTCGCCTCGCGCCAGGAGAGGTCGGCGGTCTTGGCCTGGGCGGCGGCGCCGGTCTTGAAACGCTCGGCGGATTCGAGCAGCCGCTCGGTGGCGTCGTCCCGGCGGTTCAGCACCACGTCCTCGCAGAGGTCGCGGAGATCCGCCGGGATCTCGTCGTAGACGGCGAGCTGCCCGGCATTGACGATGCCCATGTCCATGCCGGCATGGATCGCGTGGTAGAGGAACACGGCGTGCATCGCCTCGCGCACGGGCTCGTTGCCCCGGAAGGCGAAAGACAGGTTCGAGACGCCGCCCGAGATGTGGGCGTGGGGCAGCGTTTCCCGGATCTGGCGCGCGGCCTCGATGAAGGCGACGCCGTAGGGGTTGTGCTCTTCTATGCCGGTGGCAACGGCAAAGATGTTCGGGTCGAAGATGATGTCCTCGGGCGGGAAGCCGACCTCTTCCGTAAGGATGCGGTAGGCCCGGGTGCAGATCGCGACCTTGCGCTCGAGCGTGTCGGCCTGCCCCTGCTCGTCGAAGGCCATCACCACGACCGCCGCGCCGTAGGAGCGGCACACCTTCGCGTCGTGGACGAACTTCTCCTTACCCTCCTTCATGGAGATCGAGTTCACGATCGGCTTGCCCTGCAGGCACTTGAGACCTGCCTCGATCACCTCGAACTTCGAGGAATCGACCATCACCGGCACGCGGGCGATGTCGGGCTCGGCGGCGACGAGGTTGAGGAACTCGACCATGGCCTTCTTCGAGTCGAGCAGGCCCTCGTCCATGTTGACGTCGATTACCTGCGCGCCCGCCGCAACCTGGTCGCGGGCGACGTCGAGGGCCGCCGCGTAGTCGCCGTTGGTGATGAGCTTGCGGAACTTGGCCGAGCCCGTCACGTTCGTGCGCTCGCCGACGTTCACGAAGGGGATCTCCCTCGTCAGCGTGAAGGGTTCGAGGCCGGAGAGCCGCATCAGGCACGGGATCTCGGGGAGCCGGCGGGGCGCCTTGCCGGCCACCGCCTGCGCGATCGCCCGGATGTGGTCCGGCGTGGTGCCGCAGCAGCCGCCGACCATGTTGACGAGTCCGCTCTCAGCGAACTCAGCCACGAGTTTCGCCATCGCTTCCGGGCTCTCGTCGTAGAGCCCGAACTCGTTCGGCAGGCCGGCATTCGGGTAGGCGCAGACGAGGGTATCGCAGACGCGCGACAGCTCGCTGATATGGCCGCGCATCTCACGCGCCCCCAGCGCACAGTTGAGGCCGAAGGTGAGCGGGCTCGCATGGCGCAGCGCGTGCCAGAAGGCCGTCGGCGTCTGGCCCGACAGGGTGCGGCCGGACAGATCCGTGATCGTGCCCGAGATCTGGATCGGCAGCCGGATGCCGGTCTCCTCGAAGACGGCCCAGGCGGCCGCCACCGCCGCCTTGGCGTTCAGCGTGTCGAAGATCGTCTCGATCAGGATCAGCTCGGCCCCGCCCGCGATGAGGCCGCGCACCTGCTCGGCATAGGCGTCGCGGACCTGATCGAAGCTGACGGCGCGGTAGCCGGGATTATTGACGTCCGGCGAGATCGAGAGCGTGCGGTTCGTCGGGCCTACGGCGCCGGCCACGAACCGGCGGCGCCCGTCCTGCGCCTCGGCGAGCTTCGCCGCCTCGCGGGCGAGCCGCGCGCCCTCAGCATTCAGCTCGTGGATGATCGATTCCATGCCGTAATCGGCCTGGGCGATCGTCGTGCCCGAGAAGGTGTTGGTCTCGCAGACGTCGGCGCCGGCGAGGAAATAGTCGAGGTGGATCTGCCGGATCGCGTCGGGCTGCGTCAGGATCAGCAGGTCGTTGTTGCCCTTCTGATCGTGCCCGTGGTCCTCGAAGCGCTCGCCCCGGAAATCCTCTTCGGTGAATTTCAGGCGCTGGATCACGGTGCCCATCGCCCCGTCGAGCACCAGGATCTTTTCCGACGCGCGCTGGCGCAGGGCTCGCTCGATCTCACGGCCGTCAACGGGGGGGAAGTCGCTCATCGGGTCTCTCAAAATCGGTGCGATCATTCCCCTTCCCCTTGCGGGAAGGGGTGGGAGTTGTGGGTGCCGCTTCGCCGGACTGAGGCAGGCGGCCCCCCACCTCCAACTTCTCCCCGCAAGGGGGAGAGGGATTTTGCCGGTATCAGGAACGGGATCTGACGACTTTCAGCATCGCATCGAGGCACCGCTCCAACGCATCGAAGCGCTTGTCCACCTGATCGGCATGCTCGCCGATCCGCTCGAATCCTGCTCGCATATCCGCGCGGATCTCGTGCAGAAACGGCAGGATCATGTCTTGCGGGTCGGCCATCGCTCACCCCTCTCTGAGGCGCCTGTATTTAAGCCGCCGCGCGCGTCGCCGCCACGGGCCGCTCGGCGCGCAGGCCGAGCAGGTGGCAGATGGCGTAGACAAGGTCGGCGCGGTTCATCGAGTAGAAGTGGAAGTCGTGGATGCCGCGGTCGACGAGGTCGAGCACCTGCTCGGCAGCAACCGCCCCCGCGATCAGGCGGCGTGTGTCGACGTCGTCGTCGAGGCCCTCGAAGCGGTGCGCGAGCCATTCCGGCACCGAGGCGCCGGTGCGGCGGGCGAAGTTCGCCGCCTGCTTGAAGTTCTGCACCGGCAGGATGCCCGGCACGATCGGGATGTCGATGCCGCGCGCCCGCACCCGGTCGACGTAACGCAGATAGACGTCGTTCTCGAAGAAGAACTGCGTGATGGCCCGGTCCGCCCCGGCATCGACCTTGGCCTTCAGCGCGTCGATGTCCGCGTCGAGGGAGGCCGCCTCCGGGTGCTTCTCCGGATAGGCCGAGACGGATACCTGGAAATCGCCGACCCGCTTAATGCCTGCGACGAGATCGCAGGTCTGCTGGTAGCCGCCGGCATGGGGTTGGTAGGCCGTGCCGACGCCCTCGGCCGGGTCGCCGCGGAGCGCCACGATGTGGCGCACGCCCGCATCCCAGTAGGAGCGCACCACCGCGTCGACCTCCGCCTTCGTCGCGTCGACGCAGGTGAGATGGGCCGCGGGTTTCAGGTTCGTCTCCCGCACCATGCGGGCGACGGTGTTGTGGGTGCGCTCGCGCGTCGAGCCGCCGGCCCCGTAGGTCACCGAGACGAAGCTCGGATTGAGCGGCGCGAGGCGCTCGATCGAGGACCAGAGCGTCCTCTCCATCTCCTCGGTCTTCGGCGGGAAGAACTCGAAGGAGACCCGGATCGGGCAGCGGCCCTCGCGGCTGGCGCGGTAAGAGGAGATGGGCATCGGAAATCCTCTTTCTGTCTCTCGGTCCAGGCAGTCGTTCCGGGGCACCGGCTCGAGAATGCCGGGCAGTACGTTCGCGTCGGTCAGGCCACCGCCCGCTCGGCGCCCGCGGCCACCAAGGCTTCGGCCGCGAGCCAGAGGGTGACGGTGAGCTGGTGCTCGGCTTGCGCGGTCGGGGCGAGGTCGCGGGTCTCGACGGCGCCGAGGCCCGCATCGGCGAGCCAGCCGGCGACCTGCTCGGCCGCAAAGCCGAGGCGGCGATGCGCCTGGGACTCGCGTAGGAACTCAAGCTCGTGGGGCGCGAAATCGACGACGAGGAGGCGCCCGCCCGGCGCCACCAGGCGCGCGGCTTCGCGGAGCGCCCGGGCCGGATCGTCGAGGTAATGCAGAACCTGGTGCACGACGACGAGGTCGAAGCTGCCGCGGCCGAAGGGCGGCGCGTGGATGTCGCCCTGGCGCAGGTCGACCCGCGCCAGCCCCAGCCGCTCCAGGTTCGCGCGGGCGACCGAGAGCATGGCATGGCTCGAATCGAGCCCGGTGGCGCGGCCGGCCCGCGGGGCCAGGAGAGCCAGCATCCGGCCCGTACCGGTGCCGAGATCGATCAGGCTGTGGACCGGCCGAGGCCCGAGCACGTCGAGGACGGCCGCCTCCACGGCCGTCTCGGGCACGTGGAGCGAGCGAAGCTGGTCCCATTTCGGCGCCAGCCGCGCGAAGAAGCTCTGCGCGGCATCCGCGCGCTGGGCCCGCACCGCCTCGCGCCTTGCCTGATCCTCCGAGAGCGGCGGCGCCTGCCGGTCAAGCCCGGCGATCAGCGGATCGACGAGACCGGCGCGGCCCTCGCACAGCCGGAAGAACGCCCAGGCGCCCTCGCGGTGGCGCTCGATCAGGCCCGCCTCGACGAGAAGCTTCAGGTGGCGCGAGATGCGCGGCTGCGACTGACCGAGAATGTCGGTGAGATCGGAGACGGAGAGCTCGCCCTCCGAGAGCAGAGCGAGGATGCGCAGGCGAGATTCCTCGGCGGCGGCCCGCAGGACGCCGAGCGCGTCCGCGAACGGAACTGGCTGGGTCACGAAGGCTCGCTCGATAGACATAAAGATATCTTTATGTGCGTCGAAGGGAGTTGGCAAGCACGATCTGCGGCCCGGCTCACAGGTCGTTCCATAGCCACGCCGCGCCGCGGACGCCCGAGGCATCGCCGTGCAGGCTCGGGCGGATCGGCGTGTCGAAGGCATCCGAGAAGACGTGCGGAGCGGTAGCGGCCGGCAACGCGGCGATGAGTTCGGGCACGCGCGACAGCCCGCCCCCGACGACGATGACGTCCGGGTCGAGGACGTTGACGACGTGCGCGAGCGCGCGTCCCGTCCGCTCAACATAGGCCGCGAACGTCCCGCGCGCACGCGCCTCCCCGGCCCGCATCGCCGCCACGATCGCCTCGCCGGCGGCGGCCTCGCCCGTGCGGCGGGCATGGTCCGCGGCGAGGCCCGGCCCGGAAAGCCAGGTCTCGATGCAGCCGCGGCGCCCGCAATAGCAGGCGGGCCCCGGGCGCTCGTCATCGCGGGGGCTCGGGAGCGGATTGTGGCCCCACTCGCCCGCGATCCGGCCGCGGCCCGACAGGGCGCGCCCCCGCACCGCGATTCCCGATCCGACCCCGGTGCCGAGGATCACCGCCCAGACGATCTCCGCGCCGGCCCCGGCACCGTCGACGGCCTCCGAGACCGCGAGGCAATTGGCATCGTTCTCGACGCGGACCGGCCGCGCGAGCGCATGCTCCAGGTCGGCGACGAAGGAGCGGCCGTTCAGCCAGGTCGAATTGGCATTCTTGATCAGCCCGGTCGCGGGCGAGACCGCTCCCGGCATGCCGATACCGATGCTGCAGGGCTCGCGGGCTTCCGCCTCGAGCCGCGCGACGAGCGCCGCGATGGCCGCGAGCGTCTCGGGATAGTCGCCGCGCGGCGACGCGACCCGGCTCTCGGCGCGAATCGCGCCGCTGCGATCGAGGACGATCCCGGCGGTCTTGGTGCCGCCGAGATCGATGCCGAGGCGCAGCCGCGCCCCGCTCACGCGCGGATCACTGGGCAGCCACGGCCTTGGGAGCGTGCGCACCCTCCGTGTCCATCGGCTCGGGCGACACGTCAGAGATGTGAGTCCCGATCGAGACCGGGTGGGCCATCACCTCGTTGAGCTTGCGCGCGTCGAGCTCGCCCTCCCAGCGGCTGACGACGACGCAGGCGACGCCGTTGCCGACGAGGTTCGTGAGCGCGCGGCACTCCGACATGAACTTGTCGATGCCCAGAACCAGCGTCATGGCGGCGACGGGCACTGGATTGTTCGGGATGGCCGCCAGCGTTGCCGCGAGCGTGATGAAGCCAGCCCCCGTCACGCCCGAGGCGCCCTTCGAGGTCAGCATCGCCACGACGATGATGGTGGCGTACTGGCCGATGGACAGGTCCGCACCGACCGCCTGCGCCAGGAACAGGGTCGCCAGCGTCATGTAGATGTTGGTGCCGTCGAGGTTGAACGAGTAGCCGGTCGGGATCACGAGACCGACCACGGAATCGGAGCAGCCGAGCCGGCGCATCTTGGTCATCATGTGCGGCAGCACGGTCTCGGACGACGAGGTGCCCAGAACGATGAGAAGCTCGTCCTTGATGTAGGCCAGGAAGCGCAGGATCGAGAAGCCGGCGAACCGCGCGATCGTGCCGAGCACCACCAGCACGAACAGAAGCGCGGTGATATAGAAAGTTCCGACGAGCCAGGCGAGGTCGACGACCTTCTGGATGCCGTACTCGCCGATGGTGAAGGCCATGGCGCCGAAGGCGCCGATCGGCGCGAGCTTCACGATGAGGCCGATGATGCGGAAGAAGACCTGACCGGCGGTGTCGATCGCGCGCGCGATGCCGTCCGCCCGCGCGCCCATGCCGGTGACGACGACACCGGTGAGGATCGAGATGAGCAGAACCTGCAACAGATCGCCGGTGGCGAAGGCGTCGAAGAAGCTCTTCGGAATGAGCGCCATGATGTGGGCGATCGTCGAGTCGGCGGCCGCCTTGCTGGCGTAGGTCGCGACCTTGCTGGCGTCGAGCTTCGCGGGATCGGCGTGGAAGTCGGCGCCGGGCTTGATGATCTCGCCGACGAGGATGCCGATCACGAGCGCGAGGGTCGAGACGACTTCGAAGTAGACCAGCGCCTTGAGCCCGACGCGGCCGACCTTCTTCAGATCACCGATCGACGCGATTCCGTGCACGATGGTGCAGAAGATGATCGGCGCGATCATCATCTTGATCAGCGCGACGAAGGCGTCGCCGAGCCATTTCAGGGACTTACCGAAATCGGGATAGAAATACCCGACGGCGACGCCGAGCGCGATGGCGATCAACACCTGGATGTAAAGGACCTTGTACCAGGGCTCGCTCGCAACCGGCGCAGCCGCCGTGGTCGCTCCGTGGGTCGTCGCCTGGGCCATCGCTCTCACCCGTGCACGCGCGCGTGCACCCTCCCGGTCTTTGCTTGAGGCGCGACGCTAACGAAGTTGCGGCCGCGGCTCAACTCGGCATCAGTAGTTCAACTTGGCAGGCGCATTACAAAATCTGTCGATTCCCGGGAAGACGTTCTTCCCAGCGGCCGCGCTTCGTCTCACTCAAGTCGAGGCGGCTCGAGGAGCCGTCGACTCGCTGCCGAGAGTTCCCCCGTGTCGCTTCCTCGGATCGTGCAGACCGCCCTCCTCGGCGGCTTGCTTCTCTGCGCGCTCGCCGTGCCGGCTCTGGCAGGCGTCCTGGCCCAGATCGACCAGTCGCACCAACGGATGCGCGTCTACGTCGAGGGATCGCTCGCCTACGAGTGGCCGGTCTCGACGGCCCGGCGGGGGTATGTCACGCCGAATGGCAGCTATCGGGTCGGGCTGATGGCACCGATGTGGCGTTCGCGCAAGTATCATGGGTCACCGATGCCCCACGCCATGTTCTTCCGGGGCGGGTATGCCATCCACGGAACCTACGCGGTCGGGCATCTCGGCCGCCGTGCGAGTCACGGCTGCGTCCGCCTCAGCCCCGGCCACGCGCGCATGCTCTACCGCCTGGCCCAAACCCATGGCGGCGCGCGCGTGGTGATCCGCAACTGAGTCGCCGCGGATCAGGGGGATGGCGCTACTGCTGGCTGCGGCGGGGCCGGACCGTCCAGCGCTCGAAGGCGGAAGCCGGATCGTCCTCGCGGGCCGGCTCCTGACTCGGTTCTTGCGGCTGCTGGATCGCGGCGCCGAGCGCCTGGGAGAGGCTCTCGATCACGTCGTCGATGCGGGCATCCCCGGGTGTCGCCTCGGCGTTCTGTTCCTCGCCGGGTTGAGCGCCGGCTTCGGGTGCGGCGACCGCCTGCTCCGGTTCGGGCGTCGATTCCGGCTCGGGCGTGCGCGCCTCGACGGGCGCCGCCACGGCGACCGCCGCAGGCACGGCCGCCGAGGTTCCGCTTCCGGCGATGCGGCGCAGGGCATTCACCACACCGTCGTCCTCACCGGACTTTCCCACGCCGGATCCGCCCTCGCTCGGCTTGGCGCCTGCCCCGTATCGCCCGAAGCCGAAGCGCGGCTCGATCAGGTCGAGCACTGCGTCGAGGGCGGCGTTGCTGAGACTGATCTCGCCGGATTGCGGCGGTCCCTGAAGCGCTACCGTGTGTCGCTCGTAGGCAGCGTCCGAGGAGACCTCGCGACCGAACCAGACCGGGGCCACGAAGCCGTTGGCATCGGACTCGTTGTCGAACGTGATGCTGATCAGGTCGAGGCTGCCGGGGCTGACGTAACGATCGATCACCACGTCGCGGCCGGCGACCGACACGGCCGTCCGGTCATAGGCGGCCTTGCCGCTGCAGACATCGAGGAGGGCATCGCCGTGCGCGCGGGGCACGTCCGTGCGCTCTTCCGTCGCCCTGCCGTCGGCACCGGTCGTTACGAGGACCAGATGGCACTGCTGACCATCGACCCGCACGAAGGAGGTGCGGCCGGTCTGAGGGGCGAAGTAGCCTTCGGTGATGCGGGACCCACCGCGTTCCTTGCGGATCAGACGCACCAAGGATGGTGCCACGAGAAACCGCCGAACGACGCTCATACTCAAACCTCCGAGGATTCGCCCGCCGCAGCCGGGCGACTGCGGGACTGGCGCATTCTACCGTCGTGATCCCGGACCCGAGGCCGAAACGAACATTGTCCGGTACGTGACGAAAAGCTTCGCCAGGACGCAACAGAGTCTTCGTTCCGCCCCGCCAAAACCTCGGGCCGGGGAGGCACTGCGGCTTCAGGTTTGACAGGGACTAAGCAAAAAGGCGTCGAAATCAAGACCACGCGCGAAACGACACAGCCCGGCACCCGGCTGTCCCCATCAAATGCCCTGCGGCTCGCTGCCTTTCGGCTCGAAGTTGAGCGCGATGCCATTCATGCAGTAGCGAAGGCCGGTCGGGGCCGGCCCGTCATCGAAGACATGGCCGAGGTGGCCCTTGCAACGGGCGCAGTGAACCTCGGTGCGCACCATCCAGTGGCTGCGGTCCGCCTGGGTCTCCACGGCGCCCTCGATCGGCTCGAAGAAGCTCGGCCAGCCGGTCCCTGACTCGAACTTCGTGCCCGAGATGAAGAGCGGAGTCCCGCAACCGGCGCAGGTGAAGGTTCCGGGACGTTTCTCGGAGAGCAGGCAGCTCGTGCCGGCCCGCTCAGTCCCGTGCTCGCGAAGCACGCGGTATTGATCCGGCGTCAGGGCCTCGCGCCACTCGTGCTCGGAGCGGCTATCGGGCGCCGTGCCACCGTTCCGTTCGGCCATCGATTCCTCCATGCGTTCTTGCCTGCACCGATATGGTGATGGCGGCGCTCCGGGACGAGGCTGCGCTCAGGCCGGCGCCCCGACCGTGTCGGCCATGCGGGCTTCCCGGTCACCCAGCGGGCGTTCCGGCCCGGTCGTCGTATCCTGCGCAGTCTGATGCTCCATCTCGGCATTGATCTCGCCGCCGAGCAGCACGATCGTGGCGGAGATCCAGATCCAGGTCATGAAGCCGATGACGGCACCGAGCGAGCCATATGTCTCGTTGTAGTTGCCGAAGTTCGCCACGTACCAGGAGAACATCAGCGAGGCGACGAGCCAGAGGATGCAGGCCACGAGGCTCCCGGCCCCGACCCAGCGCCAGCGCGCGTGCTCGCGGCTCGGGCCGTATCGGTAGAGCACCGAGAGGCCGCCGAGCAACACCAGCATCAGGGCCGGCCAGCGCAAGAGGGCGATGAACCAGGCGCTATCGCTGATTCCGACGAATTGAAACACGACCGGCAGGACCACGATGGAGGTCAGGGCGAAGATGATGAACACCAGAGCCCCCACCGTGAAGGTCAGCGAGCGCAGGTTCAGCATCACGAAGGAGCGCTTTTCCTCCTCCTCGTAGACCACGTTGAGGGCATCGAACATCGCCTTCATGGCGGCGTTCGCGCTCCACAAGGAGATCGCCAAACTCGTGAAGAAGGTGAGGCTGAGCGTTCCCCCGCCCTTCGTCGCGATACGCTTCACCTGATCGCCGATGATCTCGATGGCGCCCGACGGCAGCACGCCCTGCAGGCTGGCGAGATGCTCGTTGATGACGCCGACGTCGGCGAAGAGACCGTAGCAGGCGACCAGCGCCGCCACGGCGGGAAACAGCGAGAGCAGCGTGTAGAAGGTGACGCCCGCGGCGACCGAGAGGACGCGATCCTTGTTGAACTCGAGATAGACCCGAACCGCGATATCCTTCCAACCGGATTCGGTGATCTCGGCCGGGTCGCGTGCCGCTCGACCGCGCTCGATCTGGCTGGCGGCGACGATCTCGGCCGCACGCCCCGAGTAGGACCGGGCGCCTCCGCCGGTGCCCCACGCAGGGTCCGGCTCGAGGTTTCCCCGCTCGCGGCCGCGCTTCGGCGAAGTCGCGAGCGCGATAAGGGCCGAGCCGAGGAACAGCGTCCACAGCACGGAGCCGACCCCGCCATTCGGCTGCGGATCGGGCGGCGGGGACGGGGACGCTGTCATGAGGGGACCGGACTGGGAGGCCCGCGCGATGATCCGCGCGCGGCAGCAAGAACGTCAGCGCGGGCGCGCTGTTCCGCGCATCCTGGCCGCCCGCCCATCGGGGTTGCAACGATCGCGCCGCGGTTCAGCCCCGATAAAGCTGTGCATGGGTCTCGCGCAGCACGTTCTTCTGAACCTTGCCCATGGTGTTGCGCGGCAGTTCCTCGGCGAACAGCACGCGCTTCGGCAGCTTGAACCGGGCGAGCCGCCCCTCGAGGTGCCTCAGGATCGCGGCCTCGTTGGGCGCCCCCGCGCCGGGGACGACGACGGCGGTGACGCCCTCGCCGAAATCGGCGTGCGGCACGCCGATCACCGCGGATTCGACGATGCCCGGCATCGCGTCGATCTCGGCCTCGATTTCCTTCGGGTAGACGTTGAAGCCGCCCGAGATGATGAGGTCCTTGCCGCGCCCGACGATGTGGACGTAGCCGCCGGCATCCACCTTGCCGAGATCGCCCGTGATGAAGAAGCCGTCCGCCTTGAACTCGGAGGCCGTCTTCTCGGGCATCCGCCAATATCCCTTGAACACGTTCGGCCCCTTCACCTCGATCATCCCGACCTCGCCGGGCGGAAGCGGCGTGCCGGATTCGGGATCCGTCACGCGCAGCGCGACGTCCGGGAGCGGGAACCCGACCGTGCCGGCGATCCGGGCGCCCTCGTACGGGTTCGAGGTGCTCATGTTGGTCTCGGTCATGCCGTAGCGCTCGAGAATCGCGTGACCGGTGCGGGCCTGCCACTCCCGATGGGTCTCCGCGAGGAGCGGAGCCGAGCCCGAAATGAAGAGGCGCATATGGGCTGTCGCCTCCCGTGTCAGGCCGGGCTCCTTGAGGAGGCGCGTGTAGAAGGTCGGCACGCCCATCATCGCGGTGGCGCGCGGCATCAGGCTCAGGATCTGCTTCGCGTCGAGACGCGGCAGGAAAAGCATGGTGCCGCCCGTGGCGAGCACGATGTTCGTCGCCACGAACAGGCCGTGGGTATGGAACACCGGCAGGGCATGGATCAGCACGTCATCGGCCGTGAAGCGCCAGACCCCGACGAGGGTTCTGGTGTTCGACGCCAGGTTCTCGTGGGAGAGCATCGCACCCTTCGAGCGGCCGGTGGTGCCCGAGGTATAGAGAATCGCCGCGAGGTCGTCCGGCTCGCGCGCCACGTCGATGAAGTCCGCTTGCGCCGCGTCGGCGGCATCCGCTATCGTGCCGCGCCCATCCGCCCCGAGGGTGCGCAATTGTGCGACCCCCGCTTTGTCTGCCACCGCCGAGAGCGCGTCGCGCTTGGCCGGATCGCACACGAACAGGGCCGGCTCGGCATCCGAGAGGAAGTATTCGATCTCGGGACCCGTATAGGCCGTATTGAGCGGCAGGAAGATCGCGCCGGCCCGCACCGCACCGAGATAGAGGAAGATCACCTCCGGGCTCTTGTCGACTTGAACGGCCACTCGATCACCCGCCTTCACTCCGAGGCCGACGAGGGCGTTGGCGTAGGCTCCGGAGCGCTCCAGGAGATCGGCGTAGCTGTAGCGCCGCCCTTCGGGTGTCTCGATGAAGGCCTTGGCCGCGGGATCGGAAGGCAGGTGATCGCGGACGAGGTCGAAGAGGTGGTTGCTCATACCCGCGTGACTAGCACATCGCCGAATTTCTTGACGAGGGGATCACGCCTCCGCGAGCACCACGGCGCGCGGCGGGGGAAGGCTGGCGCGGAGCTCTCGGCTCACCGTGCCCGACGCCGCGACGGTGCCGAGATTGGCGTAGGTCTCGTGGTTCTTCTCGATCGCCGACAGGTCGTAGAGGTAGTTCACCATCAGGCCATGGGATTGCTTGAGGCCCTTCGCCGAGATGTCGCCGAGGAAATTCAGGCGCTCCAGCCGGGCGCCGTTGCCGAGATGGAAACGCGCGACCGGGTCGAGCGGGCGACCGCGATCGTTCTTGGCGCGCAGGAAGTAGGCTGCGGCAGCCGGAAGCAGCGCCTTGCGCACCGCCTCGCACTTCGCCTTCTCATGCGGCCAATCGCGCTCCTCAAGGAGTCGGAGAGCCTCGACATCATCGCGGGTCAGGCCCTGCGGCGCGTCCGCCCGCCGCTCACGCTCGAGCCAGCGGGCGAAGCCCGGCACGGGCGAGAGCGTCACGAAGGTTTTCAGCGTGGGAATCTCGCGCGCCAAATCCTCGACCACCTGCTTGATCAGGAAGTTGCCGAAGGTGACACCGGCGAGCCCTCGCTGGCAGTTCGAGATCGAGTAGAAGACCGCGGTGGTGGCGCCCCTCAGCGGCAGCGGCTCGCGCTCGTGCGCCAGGATCGGCGCGATCGCCGGGGCGATGCCGCCGGTAAGCGCCACCTCGACGAAGATCAGGGGCTCGTCCACCAGGGCAGGGTGAAAGAAGGCGAAGCAGCGCCGGTCCGTCGGCTCGATGCGTCTGCGCAGATCATCCCAGCCCTGGATCTCGTGGACCGCCTCGTAGCGGATGATCTTCTCCAGGATGTGCGCCGGCGTCGTCCAATCGATGTGGCGCAGCACGAGGAAGCCGCGGTTGAACCACGACGCGAACAGGTGCTCGAAGTCGCTGTCGAGGCTGTCGGCGGCGTCGATGAGGTCGGGCTCGGCGCCCTCCTCGGCGCGCAGCGCGCTGCGCAGGTCCATCAGGTCCTCCCGCATCCGCACCAGGGCGAGCGTGCCGTCCCGAGCGAGGTTCAGGCGCCGGATAAGTTCCTGACTGCGTGGTTCGGCCGCCTCGTGAAGCCGGCCGAGGCGCGCGCGTGTCGGGTCTGACCGGTAGGCCGCGATGGCTTCGTCGACGGCACCATGATCGGCGTCGAATTCCTGCGCGATGAGGCGCAGAAACGTGAGCCGCTCCGGCTTCGGGAAGGTCGCGTAGCGGTCGAGGATGAGGCGGGCCAACGCCACACCGGATGCCTCGCCTCGGCGAGAGATCAGATCTTCGCAGAGCTTGACCAACTCGGGGGCGCTCGCCCGTGCGGCGATATCGCCCCGTCCGAAGCTGATGAGCTCACGACCGCGGTCGCTGATTGTCTGGAGGAGGTCACCGAAGAAAGAGATCGCCGCCATGAAACGCCGTCCGCTCCTTCGCCGCTCACCGATGCGAGATGCCGGTCACCCGTATGATGGCCGCAGGCTCTCCGTTCTAGAGCCCCGTGCGCGCCGGGGCCAGAGCCCGAAACAGCGCGGCTCCCGTGCGCGCGCGAGGTCAGGCGCGCTCGCCGCCCGGAGCCTCGATCTCGGATCGGTCGGCACGCTCACGCCAATCGTCGACGCCGTGCTGGCGGGCGAAGCGCAACTCGGCGGCGCGGCGTGCCCGCTCGGGATCGCGTGCCCGCAGGATTCCGACGGACCCGACGGTGAAGGGCACTCCCAGGATGTCCTTGGCGAAGTGAACGCGGTAGTTCTGCATGCGGAACTCCCTGTTGTGTCGCAAAAACCGTCGTTGCGGCGGCGAATCGATGCGCGACGGGCCGTGCGTCCGCGATGAGACCCTGAATCCCCGCGGAATCACAAGGGCCGTCCGATGCGGAAACGACCGCTAAGTCCTTCCGCCGCAACGATCGGGATATGGGATGCGGGAGTCAGCATTGTAAGCCCGCACTTCCCGCGGTGCGTTCCGGCACCGCGCGCACAGGCCGTGGTTGCCAACGGCCTTGCCCGCTGCCTAGGCGGGGCCCCTAACCCTGCGAGCGAACGAGCCGTCCCATGCCGCTGCAGCCATCGCGCCTGCCGACCCCGCGAGCGCGTCCGTGACCGGAGCCGAACAGAGACTGACGACGACGGCACGCCTCGGCCTGACGCTGATCGCGGGCGGAGCGGTCGCCAACATCTACTATAACCAGCCCCTGCTCGGCATGCTGGTGGCCGAGTTCGGCGCCCGCGCCGCCATCTGGATTCCGACCGCCTGCCTGGTCGGCTACGGGCTCGGGATTCTCGGCCTCGTGCCGCTGGGCGACAGCCTGCCGCGGCGCAGCCTCATCATCGGCCAGCTCCTGGGCCTGAGCCTCACCCTGCTGGTTGCCGGCACGAGCCCGAACCTCGGTGTGCTGGCGCTGGCGAGCCTCGTGATCGGCATCCTGGCCTCGGCCGCGCAGCAGGCCGTGCCCTTCGCGGCGGAACTCGCGCCGGATGCGAGCCGGGGGCGCATCGTCGGCCAGGTGATGACCGGCCTCCTCACCGGCATCCTACTGGCCCGGACCGCGAGCGGCATCGTGGGCGCCCAGTTCGGATGGCGCGCCGTGTTCTTCGCCGCCGCTGGGGTGGCGCTCGCCATGGCGGGCATCGCCGCCGCGACGCTGCCGCGCACGCCGCAGACGAAGCCGCTGCGCTATCGCGCCCTGATGCTCTCGATCCTGTACCTCGTGAAGACGCAGCCCGTGCTGCGCACCGCGAGCCTGTCGCAGGCCCTGCTGTTCGCGAGCTTCAACGCCTTCTGGGCGACGCTGGCGCTCCTCGTCGAGGCACCGCCCTTCGATATGACCGCCGCCGGGGCGGGCCTGTTCGGGGTGATCGGCGTGGCGGGCGCCTTCGTGGCACCGCTGTCGGGGCGCTTCACCGATCGGCGGGGCGCCCGGCCGGTGGTGCTCGGCGGCAGCCTCCTCGTGCTCGCGGCCTTCGCGGTGCTGTGGGCAGCGAGCGCGGGCTCGCTGGCGGCGGTGGTGATCGGGGTGCTGCTCATCGATATCGGGCTGAACGGGGCGCTCATCGCCAACCAGACCCGGGCCTACGCCCTGGTGCCGGGCGCGCGCGGGCGCATCAACACGGTGCTGTTCACCGTGATGTTCGTGTTCGGGGCGCTCGGGGCCTTCGCGGGCTCGCAGGCCTTCCTGAGGGCGGGTTGGCCGGGCGTGTGCACGGTCGGGCTGGTGCTGGCGGGGCTCGCCTGCCTTGTCGCCCTGCGCGACCGGCGCCGCGCGGCCTGAGGCGTCAGCGCAGGACCCGCGAGAGGCGGCACCATTCGGCCTTGCCGGCGGGGAGCCCGAAGCGGAGCCGGTCGGGCGCGGACTCGAAGCGCCGGACATAGATCCCGGCCTCGCCGAGCCGGCGGAACAGATTGATTCCGTTCGGAAAATCGGCGCAGCGGAACAGAGCCGTGCCGCCGACGATCCGGCCGCCCGCCCGCGCGATCATGCGGTCGAGGCGCTCCGAGTCGGCCCGGCGCCCGGCCGCGGCCTCGGCCCGCCAGGCCCCGTCGGCGAGGGCGGCCCGGCCGATGGCGAGCGCCGGACCCGAGACCGCCCAGGGGCCGAGCGCCGCCGCGATCCGGGCGGCGAGATCCTCTTCCGCCACCGCGAAGCCGAGGCGGATCCCGGCGAGCCCGTAGGTCTTGCCGAAGGAGCGCAGCACGACGAGGCCGGGCCCGACGCCTGGGCAGAGGCTCTCCACGGGCTCGAGATCCGCGAAGGCCTCGTCGACGACGAGGAGCCCGCCGCGGGCCGAGAGGCGCCCGGCCAATCGGAACAAACCATGAGCGTCGTGCACGCGTCCGTCCGGGTTGTTCGGATTGACCACGACCACGATTGCAGCCTCCCCGGCCGCCTCGGGATCCGGAACCGTCGCGACCGCGTGGCCGGCCCGGGCCCAGGCAGCGGCGTGCTCGGCATAGGTCGGCCCGACGACCGCCACCCGCTGCGGTTGCATGAGCCGCGGCAGCGTCTCGATCAGGACCTGGGTGCCGGGCGCCGCGACCACCTGGTCGGCCCGCGCTCCGTAGGCCGCGGCGGCGGCCTCGCGCAGGGCGGCGAGGTCGGCGGCCGAGGGCAGGCGCCGGAACAGGCTGGCCTCCAGCGGCGGGCAGGGATAGGGGACCGGGTTGATCCCCGTCGACAGGTCGATCCAGGGCTCGGGCGCGCCGGGAAACAGGCGCCGCGCGGCGCTCAGGTCGCCGCCATGGGCGATCACGGCCCCGGCCCCCGCCTGACCGCCTCCCGAGACCCGATGCCCTGGACCGCGCTCACCCATCCGCCCGACACGCTCGCTGCCCTGGCGCTCGCCCTCGCGGTCGAGGCGGCCTCCGGCTACCCGGACGCGCTCTACAGGGCGGCCGGGCACCCTGTCACCTGGATCGGCCGGCTGATCGACCGGCTCGAGGCCGGGCTGAACCGGGGCGGCCCGGGCGCGCGACGGGCCGGGGGCGTGCTGGCGCTCCTGATCTTCCTGGGCCTAGTCGGCGTCTTCGCCCTGGCGCTGACGGCGCTGGCGGGGCTCGCCGGGCCCGTGGCGGGCCTTGTCCTCGTGGCGCTCCTCTGCGCGAGCCTGCCGGCGCAGCGGAGCCTTCACGACCACGTCGCCCGCGTCGCCCGGGACCTGCGGGGAGAGGGCCTGGCCGGCGGGCGGCGCGCCGTCGCGATGATCGTCGGCCGCGATCCCGAGACCCTCGACGAGGCCGGGATCTGCCGGGCCGCCATCGAGAGCCTCGCGGAGAATTTCTCCGACGGGATCGTCGCGCCCGCCTTCTGGATCGGCGCGGGGGGCCTGCCCGGCGGGGCGCTCTACAAGGCGATCAACACGGCCGACAGCATGATCGGCCACCGCACCCCGCGGTACGAGAGCTTCGGCTGGGCCTCCGCCCGCCTCGACGACCTCGTGAACCTGCCGGCCTCCCGGCTCTCGGCGGCCCTGATCGTCGCGGCCGCCGCGCTCCACCGGGACGCCTCGGCCCGGGGCGCCTGGCGGGCGGTCGCGCGGGACGCCCGGCGCCACCGCTCGCCCAATGCCGGCTGGCCGGAGGCCGCGATGGCGGGCGCCCTCGGCCTGCGGCTCGCCGGGCCGCGCGTCTACGGCGGCAGGCGGGTCGACGATGCCTGGATGGGCGAGGGCCGTGCCGAGGCGGAGCCCACCGACATCGAGCGGGCGCTCGGGCTCTACCGCAGGGCCTGCCTCATCCTGCTCGGGCTCGCCTGCGCCGGGGCGTCGCTGGCCCTCATGGCGTGAGGCGGCCGCCGGGGCCGCACCCGGCCAGCGCCAGCAGCCGGTCGCAATCGACGTGAGCCTCGATGTGGCGGGCGAGGCCGTCGAGGGCCGCCTCGACGCCGGCCTCGTAGGAGTGGCCGGCCGAGGCGGCGCCGAGGCGGGCGAGCCAGGCGGCGCGCTGGCGGTCGTCGGCGAAGAGCCCGTGCACGTAGGTGCCGGCGACGAGCCCGTCCGCCGAGACCGCGCCGTCCGGCCGGCCGTCGGCGAGGCGCAGCAGCGGGCGGGCCGCGTCGGGGCCCGCCGTGTCTCCCACATGCATCTCGTAGCCGGCGAACGGCACGCCGTCCGGCAGGCTCGCGCCCGACACCGCCTCCAGGCGCTTGAGCGGCGTCATCACGGTCTCGACCTCGAGGAGGCCGAGGCCCGGCACGGTCCGGGGCGCGCCCTCGATGCCGTGCGGGTCGCTCAAGGAGCGCCCGAGCATCTGGTAGCCGCCGCACAGGCCGAGCACCCGGCCGCCCCGGCGCCGATGCGCCCGGATGTCGATGTCCCAGCCCTGCGCGCGCAGGACGTCGAGGTCGTCGATCGTGGTCTTCGAGCCCGGCAGCAGCACCAGCGCCGCGTCCCCGGGGATCGCCTCGCCGGGCCGTACCAGCACGACCGAGACGCCGGGCTCCGCCCGCAGCGGGTCGAGGTCGTCGAAATTCGCGATGCGCGGCAGCACCGGCACGGCGATTTTTCTCGAGCCGGAATCCGAGCCCTTCAGGCCGAGCACGTCCTCGGCCGGGAGCCTCGCCGCGTCGGGGAAATGCGGCACGAGCCCGAGCGCCTCCCAGCCGGTGCGGGCGGCGATGAGATCCATCCCGTCCGCGAACAGGCCCGGATCGCCCCGGAAGCGGTTGACGATGAAGCCCCGGATCAGGGCGGCATCCTCGGGGTCGATCACCGCCTGCGTGCCGACGAGGCTCGCGATGACGCCGCCGCGGTCGATGTCGCCGAGGAGCACCACGGGCGTGCCCGCCGCGCGGGCGAAGCCCATATTGGCGATGTCGCCCCGGCGCAGGTTGACCTCGGAGGCCGAGCCCGCCCCCTCGACGAGGACGAGGTCGGCCTCCCGCCCGAGCTGCGCGAAGCTCTGGAGCACCGCCTCGAGCAGGCGCGGCTTCCAGGCCTGGTAGTCGCGCGCCGTCACGGTCGCGACCATGCGGCCCTGCACCACGACCTGGGAACCGACCTCGCTCTGGGGCTTCAGCAGCACAGGGTTCATGTGGATCGAGGGCGCGACGCCCGCCGCCCGCGCCTGCAGCGCCTGCGCCCGCCCGATCTCGCCGCCATCCGGGGTGACGGCCGCGTTGTTCGACATGTTCTGCGGCTTGAACGGGCGCACCCGGAGGCCCCGCCGCGCGAAGGCCCGGGCGAGCCCGGCCACGATCAGCGACTTGCCGACGTCGGAGCCGGTGCCCTGGATCATCAGGGCGCGGGTCATGGGACGGGTCCCGGGCCGGCCAGGCGGGGGCGGGCCCCGACCGACCGGAGCGACGTGGGTCCGAATGTGCCGGACGGAGCGCGACGCGCCCCCTCTCCCGTGCGGGAGAGGGTCGGGGTGAGGGGTGCGACTTGTCCGGAAAGACCTGATCCCTCACCCGGTCCGCTCTCGCGGACTCGACCTCTCCCGCACGGGAGAGGTGGATCCGCGCCCGGTCCGGACCCGGCGATCCCCGGGGCCGGCCGGCTGCGGGCCGGCTCGCCGGCACCCATCAGAACTCGATCCCCGCCTGCGCCTTCACGCCGGCCGAGAAGTGGTGCTTGACGTTGCCCATCTCGGTGACGAGGTCGGCGGCCTCGATCAGGGCGGGCTTCGCGTTGCGGCCCGTGACGACGACGTGGAGGCCGGGGCGGCGGGCGCCAAGCGCGGCCAGCACGGCGTCGAGGTCGAGATAGTCGTAGCGCAGCGCGATGTTCAGCTCGTCGAGGACGAGAAGCCCGACCGTCCTGTCGGCCATCAGCTCCTCGGCCTTGACCCAGGCCGCCCGGCAGGCCGCGATGTCGCGCGCCCGGTCCTGCGTCTCCCAAGTGAAGCCCTCGCCCATCGTGTGCCAGGCGACGCGCTCCCCGAACGCCGCAAGGGCGTGGCGCTCGCCCGTGTCCCAGCCGCCCTTGATGAACTGCACGACGCCGACGCGGTGGCCGCGCCCGAGCGCCCGCAGCGCGAGGCCGAGCGCGGCCGTCGTCTTGCCCTTGCCGGGGCCCGTGTTGACGATGAGAAGGCCCTTCTCGATCGTCTTGGCGGCGACCTCGGCATCCTGCACCGCCTTGCGCCGCGCCATCTTCTCGCGGTGGCGGGCCTCGTCGTCCGGGCTCGGGGTCATGGGCTCCTCCGGGCGGTCATGGGCTCCTCCGGGCGTTCATGGGGTTCCTCCGGCCGGTTTCACGACGAGGGGCAGCCCCGCCACGGTGAGCACCACCCTGTCCGCCTGCGCGGCGAGGCGCTGGTGCAGGCGCCCGGCCTCGTCGCGGAAGCGGCGCGCGAGCGCGTTCTCGGGCACGATGCCGAGGCCGACCTCGTTGGCGACGAGCACCAGGGGGCCGGGCGCCGCCGCGCAGGCGGCGGCGAGCGCCTCGGCGGCGGCCGGAAGGTCGGTCTCGGCGAGCATCAGGTTGGTGAGCCAGAGCGTCAGGCAGTCGACCAGGACGGGACCGCGCCAGTCCCGCAGGGCGGCGGCGAGATCGACCGGCACGTCGCGGGTGACCCAGCCCTCCGGGCGGCGCTCCCGGTGGAGCGCGATGCGGGCGCGCATCTCCTCGTCCCAGGCCCGGGCGGTCGCGAGGTAGAGCCAGGGCGCGGCGTGCGCCTCGATCAGGGCCTCCGCATAGGCGCTCTTGCCCGAGCGCGCGCCGCCGAGCACCAGGGTCATCCGGGGTGGGGCCTGCCGCATGCGGGCTCCTTTGCCCCAAGGGACGCGGCCGGTCAAAGCGGCGGCCGGGGCGCCGATCGCGCCGGGTTGCGGGAAGCGAGGCCGCCGTCTCCCGGACGGGCCTGCACGGTCGCACGGCGCGAGGCGATCCCCTGATCCCACGCTTTGCGACGCGGCCCTCCTCCCCCGCAGATCTCGGGCCGGCCCGAGATCTGCCCTTGCCTGCCCGGACGAGAGATCTGGGCGAATCGCGAATCCTCCGCGTTGTGCGCGCCGCCGTGACAGGATAGAAGTCGCTCCGGACGGTGCCCCGGCGACGGGGTGAAAAGGGAATGCGGTGGGAGGTTCGCCTCGATGCCGCGGCTGCCCCCGCAACTGTGAGCGGTCAGCTCCTGCCAGACGGCCACCGGCGCGTGCCGGGAAGGCGGCAGGCGCGAGGACCCGCGAGCCAGGAGACCTGCCGTCCGCGGGACGATTCCTCGAACGCCGCCGGCGGGGCGGCCGGAGATTGACGATGTCGACGACCGTTCAGACCCTTGGTACCAGCACGGCCCGCGCGAACGAGGGCCTCTCGGCCGTCGTGATCGCCGCGCTTCTCGGCATCGGCCTCGTCTTCCTGGCCGGCTTCGCGCCCGCCTCGGCGCTCCACAACGCCGCGCACGATTTCCGGCACACGCAGAACTTTCCCTGCCACTGACCGCCCGGCGCGCAGGCTCCACGCCTCCATGATCATCCGGCTCCTGTCGGCGGCCCTCGTCGCCGGCTTCCTCGCGGCCGTCGTCGCGACGGGCCTGCAACTCGGCCTGACCTCGCCGCTCATCATCGCGGCCGAGCGCTACGAGGCGCAGGCCGAGACCCACGCGGCACGCGTCGCGCCTTGGACCCACGCGGCGCGCGTCGCGCCCGGCCTGCCGATCGTGCTCGCGCACGGTCACGGCGAGGACGGCCCTGCGCATGGCGGGTCCGGCGCCGCGCCCGCCTGGCAGCCGGGCCCCGGCCTGCCCCGCATGGCCTTCACGGGGCTCGCGACCCTGATCGGCGGGGTCGGCTACGCGCTGCTCCTCGGGGCGGCGATGCTGGCCTGCCGGCGCGAGCCCACGCCCGAGCGGGCGCTCGCCTTCGCGGTGGCGGGCTTCGCCGCGGCGGCGCTCGCCCCGGCGCTCGGCCTGCCGCCGGAACTGCCCGGCAGCGAGGCGGCCCCGCTCGCCGCCCGACAGGCCTGGTGGCTGATGACCGCGGCGGCGACCGCCATGGGCCTCTACCTCATCGCGATCCGGCGCGCCGGCATCGCGATCGTCGGGGGCCTCGTGCTGATCGTCGCCCCGCATCTCGCCGGCGCGCCGGAGGTCGGCGTCTCGCCCTCCGCCCTGCCGGCGGGGCTCGCCGCGCAGTTCGCCGCCCGCTCGCTCGCCGTCAGCTTCGTGTTCTGGGCCGTGATCGGGCTCGCCTTCGGCTGGGCCTGGCAGGTCTTCGGCCGCACCGCCCCGGCGCCCGCCCGTGCCTGAGGCCGCACCCGAGGACGTGGTGCTCTATGTCTGCACCACCTGCCGGGCCGAGGGCGACACCTCGGAGATCCGGGCCGGCGCGCGGCTCAGGGCGGCGCTGGACGCCCGCCTCGGCGCGGCGCCGGTGCCGGGCCTGCGGATCGAGCCGGTGGAGTGCCTCTCGGTCTGCAAGCGGCCCTGCACGGTCGCGGTCGCCTCGGCGGGCCGCTGGACCTACGTCTACGGCGACCTCGACCCGGAGAGCGCCGCCGAGACCCTGCTCGCCGGGCTCGGCCTCTATGCCGGCACGCCGGACGGCATCGTGCCCTGGCGGGCGCGGCCCGAGATCTTCAAGCGCGGCGTGGTCGCCCGCATCCCCCCGTTCCCGTCCCAGGCGGACGGGACCCTGCCTGAGGCCGCTGAGTGATGAGCATCGTCCAGAAGATCCCGTGCACCATCGTCACGGGCTTCCTCGGGGCCGGCAAGACGACGCTGGTGCGCCACCTGCTGGAGCAGGCGCGGGGGCGGCGCCTCGCGATCCTCGTCAACGAGTTCGGCGATGTCGGCTTCGACGGCTCGTTCCTGGCCGCCTGCGGGGTCGAGGGCTGCGGCGAGGACGCGATCGTGGAGCTGCCGAACGGCTGCATCTGCTGCACGGTGGCGGACGATTTCGTGCCGGCGCTGAACACGCTGCTCGGTCGCGCCGAGCCGCCCGAGCACATCCTGATCGAGACCTCGGGCCTTGCCCTGCCGAAGCCCCTCGTCCAGGCCTTCCAGTGGCCGGCGATCCGCTCGCGCGTCACGGTCGACGGCGTCGTCGCGGTGGTGGACGGCCCGGCGGTCGCCGCCGGCCTCTTCGCCGAGGACCCGGCAGCGCTCGCCGCCCAGCGTGCCGCGGATGCCAGCGTCGACCACGACAACCCGCTGGAAGAAGTGTTCGAGGACCAGCTCCTCTGCGCCGACCTCGTGGTGCTCAACAAGTCCGACCTCCTCGACGCGGACGCGCGCGCCGGGGTGCGGGCCGAGGTGGAGCGCCAGCTTCCCCGCGCCGTGAAGGTGGTGGAGACCGCCCACGGCGCGATCGACCCGCGCGTGCTGCTCGGGCTCGGCGCGGCGGCCGAGGACGACCTCGACGCCCGCCCCTCGCACCACGGCGAGGGCGAGGACCACGACCACGACGATTTCGAGACGGTCGCCCTGCCGGTCCGCCCGGCCGTCGCGGCGGCCGACCTCGCGGCGCGGGTCGAGCGGGCGGCCGAGACCGCGGGCGTGCTGCGCATCAAGGGCTTCGCCGAGGTCGAGGGCAAGCCGATGCGGCTCGTGGTGCAGGGCGTGGGCCGGCGCGTCGCCCACCATTTCGACCGGCCCTGGCGGCCGGGCGAGGCCCGCGACGGCCGCCTCGTGGTGATCGGCCTCAAGGGCTTCGACCGGAACGCCGTCGCGGCGGCGCTGGCGGGATGATATAGGACGCCATGCACCTCCTGCGCGTCGACACGGTCTCCCTCGACGAGGGCGAGGCGGCGGTCGATCTCGGGCAGGCGCCGGGCGACATCGTCGTCCTGTCCTTCACCGATTCGGACCTCGCCGGCCTCGCGGAGGCGCAGGGCGCGCTGGGCCCCGGCCGGCCCAGCCTGCGGCTCGCCAAGCTCGCGCGGCTGCGCCACCCGATGTCGGTGGACCTCTACGTGGACGGCGTCATCGCACGGGCGAAGATCGCGGTGATCCGCTGCCTCGGCGGGCTCGACTACTGGCGCTACGGCATCGAGCGGGCGCACGCGGTGTCGCGCCGGAACGGCGTCGCCCTCGTGGTGCTGCCGGGCGACGACCGGCCGGACCCGCGGCTTGCCGCCTTCTCGACGCAGCCCGCGCTCGCGAGCGAGATCGATGCCTATTTCCGCGCCGGCGGCCCGGACAACCTGCGCCGCATGCTCGGCCGGCTCGCGGCCGAGATCGGGTGCCCCGCCGCGGTCGAGCCGCCGGTGCCGCTGCCGCGCGCCTTCCCCTGGTGCCCCGGCTGCGGGCCGGCCGCGCTCGAGACCGCGCTCGCGGCGGCGGGCGATGCGGGCGCGCCGCTCGCCCTCCTCCTCGTCTACCGCTCGGCCGTGCTCGCGGGCGATGGCGGCCCGGTCGCGGCGCTCGCCGAGGCGCTGCGGGCGCGCGGCCTCGGCCCGCTGATCCTCGCGGTGTCGAGCCTGAAGGACCCGGAGGCGCTGGCGGTCCTGCGCGAGGCCCTCGACCGGCGGCGCCCCGACGTGATCGTGGCCGCCACCGCCTTCTCGGCGCGGGAGGATGCGGGCTTCGTGCTCGACCGCGCCGACTGCCCGGTCATCCAGGCCTTCACGGTCGGCGGCCCGCGCGCGGCCTGGGAGGCGTCCGCCCGGGGCCTGAACGCCGCCGACCTCGCCATGCAGGTGGCGCTGCCCGAATTCGACGGGCGGCTCTCGGGCTTTCCGATCGCCTTCAAGGAGGAGGCGCCCGAGGTCGAGGGCTTCGCCGAGCGCCGCGCCGTGCCGGACCCGGCCGGCATCGCGGCTCTGGCCGAGCGCGCCGCCGCCTGGGTGCGGCTCGCCCGCGCGCCGCGCGCCGGGCGCCGCCTCGCGATCGTGCTCTCGGACTATCCCGCCCGCGGCGGCCGGGCCGGCTTCGCGGTCGGCCTCGATACACCCGAGAGCGCGCGCGCCATCGTGGCCGACCTCGCGGCGGCGGGCTACGCGGCGGGCGAGGCCCCGGCGGGCGAGGCGCTGATGCGGGCGCTGACCGGCGGGGAAGCCGGCTTCGCGGTGCCGCTCGCCGCTTACCGGGCCTGGCTCGGCACCCTGCCGGAGGCGTTGCGCGAGGCCCTCGACGCCCGCTGGGGCGCCCCGGAGGACGATCCCGCTTGCCGCGACGGGGCATTCCGCTTCCCGATGGTGGAGGCCGGTCCTCCCTCTCCCCTCCACGGCCTCATCCTGAGGCGCCGCGAAGCGGCCTCCAAGGAGATATCCAGCGGCCGTAGCGCGATCTGGAACCCTCCTTCGAGGCTGCCGCTCGCGGCAGCACCTCAGGATGAGGTCGCGGGAGGGAGCGGCGAACCTGTCGGCTTCCCGGCGGCCCAGCCCCTCGCCCTCTTCCTCCAGCCCGACCGCGGCCGCGGCGCCGACCGCAAGGCCGGCTACCACGATCCCGACGCGCCGCCGACGCATGCCTATCTCGCCTTCTATCTCGGCCTGCGGGAGCACTTCGACGCGCTCATCCACCTCGGCACGCACGGCACCACCGAGTGGCTGCCCGGCAAGGCCGTGGCGCTCTCGCCCGAATGCTGGCCGGCTTTGGCCACCGGCGCCCTGCCGGTGATCTATCCCTTCATCGTCGACGATCCCGGCGAGGCCGCGCCGCTGAAGCGCCGGCTCGGCGGCATCGCGCTCGGCCATCTGACGCCCCGCACGCGAGCCGCCGGGCTCGCGCCGGAGGTGGCGCGCCTGCGCGAGCTCGTGGAGGAATATTCCGCCGCCAGCGTGCTCGACCCGCGCCGGGCGGAGATCCTGGCGGGCGCGATCCTCGACGAGGCGGAGGCCGCGGGCCTCCTCGACGGGGCCGGGATCGGCCCGGGCACCGCCATGGCCGACGCGCTCACGGCGCTCGACGCGCATCTGTGCGATCTCGGCGAGACCGTCTTCCGCGACGGGCTCCACGTCTTCGGCCGCGCCGCCGCCGACGCGCCCGAGGCCGTGCGGGCCTGCGCCGAGGCCGAGCGCGCCGGGCTGATCGCGGCGCTCGACGGCCGCTTCGTGGCACCCGGCCCCGCCGGCTCGCCCGCGCGCGGGCGCCGGGACGTGATGCCGACGGGGCGCAACCTCACCACCCTCGACCCCCGCGCGGTCCCGACGCGCGCCGCCTCCCTGCTCGGCTCCAGGGCCGCCGAGGCGGTGGTGACGCGCTACCTCCAGGACGAGGGCGAGTACCCGGCCCGGATCGTCATGGACCTCTGGGCCTCGCCGACCCTGCGCACCGGCGGCGAGGACGTCGCCCATGCCCTCGCGCTGATGGGGGTCCGCCCGAGCTGGGACCATGCCAGCACGCGGGTGACCGGCTTCGAGGTTCTGCCGCTCGCGCTCCTCGACCGGCCGCGCATCGACGTGACGTTGCGGGTCTCAGGCGCCTTCCGGGACACCTTCCCGGAGACGCTCGCGCTCCTCGACCGGGCCGCCCGCGCGGTCGCGGCGCGCGAGGAGGAGGATGCCGAGAACCCGCTCGCCGCTGCCCGCCGCCGCGGCGAGGCGGGGGCCCGCGTCTACGGCGCGGCGCCGGGCCGCTACGGCGCGGGCGCCGCCGGGACCGCCCTCGACGGGGCCTGGGCGGCCTGGGCGGATCTCGGGCACGCCTATCTCGCCGCCACCACGCACGCCTATGGCGGGGCCGAGGACGCGGCCGATGCGGGCTTCGCCGCGCGCGTCGCCGGGGCCGACGCCTTCGTGCACGCCTTCGACGTGGCCGAGCGCGACCTCCTCGACGGGGACGCGGCCGTCGACGCGCTGGGGGGCTTCGCGGCCGCCGCCGCGCTCGCCGGCGCGTCGCCCGCCCTCTACAGCCTCGACGTCTCGCAGCCCGAGGCCCCGAAGGCCCGCAGCGCCCGCGAGGACGCCGCCCGCCTGATCCGGGGCCGCCTCGCCGACCCGCGCTGGATCGCGGGCCAGCTCCGCCACGGCTATCGCGGCGCGCAGGAACTGGCGCAGGGACTCGACGCCGTCTTCGTGCTGGCCGCGACCACCGACGCGGTTAGGCACGCCGATCTCGACCGGCTCTACGGTGCCTGGATCGCCGACCCCGAGGTGTTCGAGCGCTTGCGCGCCGCCAACCCGGCGGCGACGCGGGCGATCCTGGAGCGCTTCGAGGAGGCGCGCGCCCGCGGCCTCTGGCGGAGCCGCCGCAACGCCCGCGCCGCCGACGAGCTGATGCGGGAGGCGGCCGAATGAGCGCGCCGCGCCGGACCGCGCCCGAGGCACCGTCGCGCCGCGGCTGGTGCCCGGGCCTCGCCCGCCCGATGCCGACCGGCGACGGCCTCATCGCCCGCCTCCACCCGGCCGGCGGCGCGCTCTCGGCCGCCCGGCTCCGCGCGATCGCCGAGGCCGCGCGCCGGTTCGGCAACGGCCATGTCGACGTGACCGCGCGCGCCAACCTGCAGGTCCGGGGCGTCCGCGAGGACACGCGGCGCGGCCTCGCGGCGTTCCTCGAAGCCGCCGGCCTCGGCGATGCCCGCCGCGACGGCGGCCCGCAGCGCCTGACGCTGACCCACCCGCTCGCCGGGCTCGATCCGGCGGAGCGGTTCGACGTGGGCGGCCTCGCCCGCGCCGTCGAGGCGCGGGGCCTCGCCGTGCCGGGCCTGCCGGCCAAGACGCTCGTCGTCATCGAGGGCGAGCGCCGGCGCCTCGGCGAGACGGGCGCGGACATCAGGGTGCGCGCCTGCGGGCCGGACCGGGCGGCGATCGGGCTCGCGACGGCGGACGGCACCGACTGGATCGGGATCTGGGACGCGGCCGACATCGCCGCGGCGGTCGGCGCGATCCTCGCCGCCCTCGCCCGCACCGGGCGGCGGCGCGTGCGGGACCTGTCGCCGGAGGAGCGAGCAGGGGTCTCTTCCCCTTGCGGGGCGGAGGTCCGCTCCTCGGCCGCGGACGGTCTCGCCGGAGCCCCCTCTCCCGTGCGGGAGAGGGTTGGGGTGAGGGATGCGACATCTCCGGATGCGTCGTACCCCTCACCCGGTGCGCTTCGCGCACTCGACCTCTCCCGCACGGGAGAGGTGGCGGGCGCGTCCGCCCGGGTCGTCGCGCCTCCCCCGCGCGACCTCGGCGCGCTTCCGGCCGGCCTCGTCCCGCTCGGTCTCGGAGGGGTCGCCGTCGCGGTCGAGGCGCCGTTCGGGCGCTGCGACGCGGACGGGCTCGATCGGCTGGCGGAGATCGCGGACACACTCGCGAGGCCGGAGATCCGCCTGTCGCCGAGCCGCGGCTTCGTGCTGGCGACGCCCGAGGCGCGGACCGCGGCCGGCGCGCTCGCGGCGCTCGCGGGCGCCGGCTTCATCACCGATCCCGGCGATCCGCGCCGCGCCGTCGCCGCCTGCCCCGGAGCGCCGGCCTGCGCCTCGGGCTCGACGCCCACCCTCGTCGATGCCGCGCGTCTCGCGGAGGCGTTCCGGCCCTTCGCGGCCCGGGGCCTCAGCGCGCATGTCTCGGGCTGCGCCAAGGGCTGCGCCCGGCCGGGCGCGGCCGACCTCGCGCTCGTCGGCGCGGACGGCCTCTACGGCGTCGTGCCCGGCGGCGCGCCGGGTGCCGAGCCGGCGATGCAACTGACTTTCGAGGCGGCGCTGGAGCGCGTAAGGAGGGCGGATCCCGCCCTCGGCCTCGCTCACGCTTTCAGGACCTGACCCATGAGTTCGCGCCTCGACTACCTGCGCGATGGGCAAGCCATCTACGCCCGTTCCTTCGCGATGATCCGCGCCGAGGCCGACCTTGCCCGCTTCCGGGGCGCGGCCGAGCGCGTCGTGGTGCGGATGATCCACGCCTGCGGCATGACCGACCTGCCCCGCGACGTCGAGGTGTCGGAGGGTTTCGCCGAGGCCGGCGAGGCGGCGCTCAAGGCCGGCGCGCCGATCCTGTGCGACGTGCGCATGGTGGCCGACGGCGTCACCCGGGCGCGGCTGCCCGCGAAGAACGACGTGATCTGCACGCTCGCCGACCCGCGCGTGCCGGGGCTCGCCGCCGAGATGGGCACCACGCGATCCGCCGCCGCGATGGAATTGTGGCGCGCGCACCTGCCGGGCAGCGTCGTCGCGGTCGGCAACGCGCCGACCGCCCTGTTCCGCCTGCTCGAGATGCTCGACGATGGGATCGGCCCGCCGGCCGCCGTGATCGGCATCCCGGTCGGCTTCGTGGGCGCGGCGGAATCCAAGGAGGCGCTGGCGCGGGACGGCCGGGTGCCGTTCTGCGTGGTGCACGGGCGGCGCGGCGGCAGCGCCATGGCGGCGGCGGCCGTCAACGCGCTCGCCAGCGAGGCCGAGTGATGGAAGCGGGCGAGCGCATGCGCGCGCAGGCCACGCGGGAGACGGCGCCGGAGTCGCCCGCGCGCGCCGTGACCGGCACCCTCTTCGGCGTCGGCATGGGGCCGGGCGACCCGGACTACCTGACGGTGCGGGCGATGCGCGTGCTGGAGCGCGCGCCCGTCCTCGTCCATTTCTGCAAGAAGGGCCGGCGCGGCAACGCCCGCACCATCGCCGACGCGGTCCTGCGCGACCCGGCGCGCGAGTTCCCGCTGGTCTATCCCTACACGACCGAGCTGCCGCCGGACGACGCCGACTACGTCTCGGCGCTGGCGGGCTTCTACGACGACGCGGCGGGGCGGCTGGCCGACCATCTCGGGGCGGGCCGCGACGTGGCGATCCTGTCCGAGGGCGACCCGTTCTTCTACGGCTCCTTCATGCATCTCTGGCGCCGCCTCAAGGACCGCTTCCCCGTGGAGGTGGTGCCGGGCGTAACCGGCATGTCGGGCTGCTGGACCCGCGCCGGCACGCCGATCACCTGGGGCGACGACGTGCTCACCGTGCTGCCGGCGACCCTGCCGGCGGCGGCGCTCGCCGAGCGGCTGCGCGGCACGGATGCGGCCGTGATCATGAAGCTCGGGCGGCACCTGCCGAAGGTGCGCGGCTGCCTCGCCGAGACGGGGCTCCTCGCGCGGGCGGTCTATGTCGAGCGCGGCACCATGGCGGGCGAGCGCGTGGTGGCGCTCGCCGACAAGCCGGACGACGAGGCCCCCTATTTCTCGATGGTGCTGGTGCCGGGCGAGGGGCGGCGGCCGTGAGCGGCGGGACCGGCGGGAGCCTCGCGATCATCGGGCTCGGCCCCGGCGACCAGCGCCTGCTCACGGGCGCGGCGCGGGCCGCCCTCGACGGCGCCGAGGACCTGATCGGCTATCACCCTTACGTCGCCCGCGTGCCCGAGCGGCCGGGCCTGCGCCGGCACGCGAGCGACAACCGCGTCGAGGTGGACCGCGCCCGCCACGCGCTCGCGCTCGCGGCCTCGGGCCGGCGCGTCGCGGTCGTCTCGGGCGGCGATCCCGGCGTCTTCGCCATGGCCGCGGCGGTGTTCGAGGCGGTCGAGCACGGCGATCCGGCCTGGCGGCACCTCGACATCACGGTCGAGCCCGGCATCACCGCCATGCTGGCGGCGGCCGCCCGCCTCGGTGCGCCGCTCGGGGCCGATTTCTGCGCGCTCTCGCTCTCCGACAACCTGAAGCCCTGGGACGTGATCACGGCCCGCCTCGAGGCGGTGCTGCGGGCCGATTTCGTGGTGGCGCTCTACAACCCGATCTCCGCGGCCCGCCCCTGGCAGCTCGGCGCGGCGCTCGCCCTCGCGGCCGGGATCCGTGCCCCCGGCACGCCCGTGATGCTGGCGCGCGCCGTGACGCGCCCCGACGAGGCGATCCGGGTGACGACGCTGGCGGAGGCCCGCGACGCGCCCGCCGACATGGCGACGCTGGTGATCATCGGCGCCTCCGGCACCCGCCTGATCCCGCGGGGCGGATCCGAGCGGCCCTTCGTCTACACGCCGCGCAGCGTGGCGGCACCGGCGTGACGGCGGGGGGCACCTCCCCGGCGCCGGCGGCCGCCGACGGCCCGACGGTTATCGGATCGGGTGCAGCCCACCTCTCCCGTGCGGGAGAGGTCGAGTCCGCGTCAGCGGACCGGATGAGGGGTGCGACGCATCCGGAGAGGTCGCCCCCCTCACCCCGACCCTCTCCCGCACGGGAGAGGGGGCGCCTCGCGCGTCCGGAGGGCCAGCACCCATGCCAGCGCCGCCGCCGAATCCGCCACCTCCGGCACGGCGGGCTTGTCGGGCCGGCGCACCATCACGACGGGCAGCCCGAGTCCTCGGGCCGCCTGGATCTTGCCGTAGGTGTCGGGCCCGCCCGAGTTCTTGCTGACGAGCACCTCGATGCCGGCGCTTGCGAGGAGGGCCGCCTCGCTCGCGGCGTCGAAGGGGCCGCGCGCCTCGATCGCGCTGAGGCGCGGCAGGCTGAGCGCGCCGGCGATCGGCTCGATGGTGCGCACCACGTAATCGTGCTGGGGAGCGGCCGCGAAGGCGGCGAGCTCCTGGCGGCCGATCGTCAGGAAGACGCGCCGCGGGGCGGGCCCGAGGGCGGCCGGGCAATCGGCGACGGCATCGACCTCGGTCCAGGCATCCCCGGGCTCGCGGCTCCATGCGGGGCGGCGGACGGCGAGGATCGGCACGCGGGCCTGCCCGCTCGCGAGCGCCGCGTTGCGGGAGATGCGGGCCGCGAAGGGATGCGTCGCGTCGATCAGGAGGTCGATCTTCTGCGCACCGAGATGGGCGGCGAGGCCCTGCGCCCCGCCGAAGCCGCCGATGCGGGTGCGCACGGCTTGCGCCCCCGGCGCGGCGGTGCGGCCGGCGAGCGAGAGCGTGACGTCGAGGCCGGCCCGGCCGGCGAGGCCCCGCGCGAGGGCGCTCGCCTCGCTTGTGCCGCCGAGGATCAGGATGCGCATGGCCGCCTTGTCCACGAGCGCTGAACCCCTGTCGAGGCCCTGGCTCGCCATCGTGGGGATCGGCGAGGACGGCCGCGCCGGCCTCTCGCCCGCGGCCTCCGCGGCGCTCGATTCCGCGCGCGTGGTCTGGGGCGGGCGCCGCCACCTCGCGCTCGTCGCCCCCCTCGCCGCCGAGGCGCGGCCCTGGCCGAGCCCGATCGGCGAGGCCTATCCGGAGATCCTGGCGCGGCGGGGCGAGCCGACCTGCATCCTCGCCACCGGCGACCCGTTCCATTACGGGATCGGGGCCGAGATCGCCCGCCTCGTCCCGGCGGAGGAGATCCGGGCCTTCCCGCAGCCCTCCGCCTTCAGCCTCGCCTGCGCCCGCCTCGGCTGGCCGCTCGCCGAGTGCGCCTGCCTGACGCTGCACGGGCGCGCGCTCGCCCGGATCGTGCCCCACCTGCAGCCGGGCGCGCGCCTGCTCGTCCTGTCCTGGGACGAGACCACCCCCGGCGCGGTGGCGTCGCTGATGGCGGCGCGCGGCCTCGGGCGCTCGCGCCTCACCGTGCTCGAGGCGATGGGCGGCCCGCGCGAGCGGGTGCGCCGCGCCGAGGCGGCCGGCTTCGCGCTCGCGGGGATCGCGGCCCTCAACACGCTGGCCGTCGAGGTGAGCGCCGATCCGGGCGCCCGCATCGTCCCGCTGGCGCCGGGCCTCGACGACGCCCTCTTCGAGAATGACGGGCAGCTCACCAAGGCCGAGATCCGGGCGGTGACGCTCGCCGCGCTCGCCCCCCGCCTCGGGCAGCGGCTGTGGGACATCGGCGGCGGCGCGGGCTCGGTCTCGATCGAGTGGATGCTGCGCCACCCCGCCATGCGGGCGGTCGCGATCGAGGCGCGGCCGGAGCGTGCCGCGCGCATCCGGCGGAACGCCGAATCGCTCGGCGTGCCGGATCTCGCCGTGGTGGAGGGCAGCGCCCCCGCGGCGCTCGCGGGCCTGCCCGCGCCGGACGCGGTCTTCGTCGGCGGCGGCGTCTCGGAGCCGGGGCTGATCGCGGCCGCGGCCGCGGCGCTGCCGCCGGGCGGCCGGCTCGTCGCGAACGCCGTGACGCTCGAGGGCGAGGCGGCGCTGCTCGCGGCCTTCGCGAGCCAGGGCGGCGCGCTGCGCCGCCTCTCGCTCGCCCGCGCAGACCCGGTCGGCGGGCTGCACGGCTGGCGGGCCGCGATGCCGGTGACGCAATGGGTCTGGACGAAGCCGTGAGCGCGCCCGTCCCGAGCCCCGTGGCGGGAATCGGCTTCCGCCGCGGCACCGAGGCCGCCGAGATCGTCGCGCTGGTGCGCCGCGCGCTGCGCGAGGCCCGCGCGGACGGTCTCTCCGCCCTCGCCACCGCGGCCGACCGGGCGGACGAGCCCGCTTTGCGTGAGGCCGCCGCCGCCTTCGGGCTCGCTCCCCTGCCGCTTGCTCCCGAGGCGCTCGCCGCCGCAGATGCCGACGTGCCGACGCGCTCGGCCCGGGTCGAGCGCCTGCGCGGAATCGGCTCTCTCGCCGAGGCGGCGGCCCTCGCGGCGGCCGGCGCGGGCGCCCGCCTCATCCTGCCCCGCATCGCCAGCGCGGGCGCCACCTGCGCCCTCGCGGCCCCTGGACCGAGAGCATGACCATCCACTTCATCGGCGCCGGCCCGGGCGCTGCCGACCTGATCACGGTGCGGGGGCGCGACCTGATCGCGTCCTGCCCGGTCTGCCTCTACGCCGGCTCCCTCGTCGCGCCCGAGATCCTGCGCTGGTGCCCCGAGGGCGCCCGCATCGTCGACACCGCCCCCCTCGACCTCGACGCGATCGTGGCCGAGTGCCAGGCCGCCCAGGCGCGCGGGCAGGACGTCGCCCGGCTGCATTCGGGCGACCTCTCGGTCTGGAGCGCGCTCGCCGAGCAGACGCGCCGGCTCGACGCGCTCGGCATCCCCTACACGGTGACGCCCGGCGTGCCCGCCTTCGCGGCCGCCGCCGCTCTGCTCCGGCGCGAGCTGACCGTGCCGGGGCTCGCCCAGTCGGTCGTGCTCACCCGCACCTCGGGGCGGGCCAGCGCCATGCCCGAGCGCGAGACGCTCGCGGCCTTCGCGGCGACCGGCGCGACGCTCGCCGTGCATCTCTCGATCCACGTCGCCGAGCGCGTCGCGGCGGAGCTGACGCCCCATTACGGGCCGGACTGCCCCGTCGCGGTCGTGTTCCGGGCGACCTGGCCGGACGAGCGCGTCGTGACCGCGCGCCTCGCCACGCTGGCGCGGGCGGTCGCCGAGGCGGGACTCGAGCGCACCGCGCTGATCCTCGTCGGCCCGGCGCTGGCGCCGGGGGACTTTCGCGAGAGCGCGCTCTACGCGGCCGATTACGACCGGCGCTTCCGGCCGACCGGCGCGGGGCGCGCGCCGTGAACCCGCCTGGCCTCCTCGTCGCGGCGCCGCGGTCGAGCTCGGGCAAGACCACGGTGACGCTCGCGCTGATGCGGGCGCTGAGCCGGCGCGGGCTCGCGGTCGGCTGCGCCAAGTGCGGGCCGGACTATATCGACCCCGCCTTCCATCAGGCGGCCACGGGCCGCCCGAGCGTCAACCTCGACAGCTTCGCGATGCCCGATCCCCTTCTCGACGCGGTGGCGGGGCTCGCCGTGCGGGGAGCCGACCTCGTCGTGGCCGAGGGCTCGATGGGGCTTTTCGACGGGATCGTGGCGGGCGAGGGCCGCACGGGCGCGAACGCGGACATCGCGGCCCGCTACGGCTGGCCCGTCCTCCTCGTGCTCGACGTGTCGGGGGCGGCGCAGTCGGCCGCCGCGATGGCCCTCGGCTGCGCGCGCTTCGACCCCCGCATCCGCCTCGCCGGAATCGTGCTCAACAAGGTCGCGAGCGCCCGCCACCGCCGCCTCGTCGAGGCCGGCCTCGCGCGCGTCGGGATCCCGGTGCTCGGCGCCCTGATGCGGGACGCGAGCCTCGTCCTGCCCGAGCGCCATCTCGGCCTCGTCCAGGCGCGGGAGACCGCGGATCTCGCCGCGCGCCTCGACCGGCTCGCCGATCTCGCCGAATCCGGGCTCGACCTCGACGCCATCCTGGCCCATGCGGGCGGCGACGGGCCGGCGGCGGGCGCGGGCCCCCTGCCCCGCCCGCCGGGCCAGCGGATCGCGGTGGCGAGCGACGCGGCCTTCTCGTTCCTCTATCCCCACATGGCGGCGGGCTGGCGGGCGGCGGGCGCCGAGATCGTGCCGTTCTCGCCGCTCGCCGACGCGCCGCCGCCGCAGGATTGCGACGCCTGCTGGCTGCCCGGCGGCTACCCGGAGCTCCATGCCGGCACGATCGCGGGTGCGCGCCGCTTCCTCGAGGGATTGCGCACCTTCGCGCGGACCCGGCCGGTCCACGGCGAGTGCGGCGGCTACATGGTGCTGGGGCGAAGCCTGGAGGACGCGGCCGGCACCACCCACGCGATGGCCGGGCTCCTGCCGGTGGCGACCTCATACCGCAGCCGCAAGTTGCATCTCGGATACCGGGTCGCGACGCTCGCGGCGGATTGCGTGCTCGGGCCGGCCGGGGGCCGCCTCGTCGGGCACGAGTTCCACTACGCCAGCGAGCTGACCGGCCCGCCCGGGGCCGCGGAGGCGCTCGCCCGGGTCACCGATGCCGAGGGCGTGCCACTGGGGCTTGCCGGGCACCGGAGGGGGCAGGTGACGGGGAGCTTCTTCCACCTCATCGCGGGCCGCTGACGCCGCCCGTCGCTGGCTCACGCCTCGGCGGACGTGACCGGGCTCTGGCCGAGGCGGGAGGCGGTGCGGACGATGGCGAGCACGTCCCGGCGCAGCTGGTCGTCCTGGATCGCCACGTAGGCCCGCAGCAGCTCGATGGCGCCGTGGGCGCTGAGGAACCCGAACACGTCCTCCTGGCCCTTGGAGCTCGAATCGCCTTCCTCGAAGAAGGCCGACACGGGCACTTCGAGCAGGCGCGCGATCTCGCGCAGGCGGCCGGCGCCGACGCGGTTCTGCCCCTTCTCGTACTTCTGGACCTGCTGGAAGGTCACGCCGACCGCGGTGCCGAGCGCCGTCTGGCTCATGCCGCGTGCCTTGCGCAAAGCGGTGATCCGGAGGCCGACGAGCCGGTCGACGTCGGTGGTCTGCTTAGGCATCATGATTCAACGCGGTCCTTCTCCAAGTTTGCCCACCCCGCCATCGGACCATCGGCAGGACGCGCATCAGTCCGGAAGACATGATCCGAAACCCGGACGTTCGGCCTCATCTGATCTAGCATTCCGAAGATCGCGAAATCAGACTGTCGCCCACGGATGAACCGAAGAATTGATCACGGGCATGTGATCGAGACCTTCGGGCGGCCGGCCCCTGAACCGTTGCCTCAGCAACAACTTGATCACGAACCGATTAACAAATGCAAGCCTGACGCGGCTCTATCCGACTGAATCCATGGACAATAAGTGCTGAGTGCCCAGGAGATCGGATCGTGATCGCGGGTGCAAGCCCCGGCTGCCCGGGCGGCCGCGGCGCCGGGCGGTGTTTCGCCGGCCCCGCATCCTGGACTACTCTGCCGGCCATCCGTCCCGATACCGGCACGTCAGGAGACAGCTTCATGTTCATTGCCATGAATCGGTTCAAGGTGGTCAAAGACGCGACCGACGACTTCGAGCAAGTTTGGCTCAGCCGCGACAGCCACCTCGGCGAGATGGCAGGATTCGTCGAGTTCCATCTGCTGCGCGGGCCCGAGCACGAGGACCACGTCCTCTACGCCTCGCACACGATCTGGCGCTCGCGGGGCGATTTCGAGGCCTGGACCCGCTCGGAGCAGTTCCGCAAGGTCCACGGCCGGGCTCCGTCGACGAGGCCGCTCTATCTCGGGCATCCGCAATTCGAGGGTTTCGAGACGGTCCAGACCGTGGCGCGACCGGCGGCGGGCGCCGACGAGGCCGACGCGGCGGCCTGAGCCCGCGCCTGGCGCCGAGCGGCGTGTGCAGTGGCCGCACCGCCTGCGAATCAGCCGGTGACGGCCGAGCGACCCCGCCTCTCCCGTGCGGGAGAGGCCGAGTCCGCGTCAGCGGACCGGGTGAGGGGTTCGCCGAATCCGGAGAGGTCGCACCCCTCACCCTGTCCCTCTCCCGCACGGGAGAGGGGACCCGCGCCCGGACGATCAACGCGTTCAGGCCCGGCCCCCGCGTCGGCGTGCGAGCCGCCGAGCCCGCGCGGGAGAGCGGACGCGCGGCGCGCTGTGGATCGAGACGGGTCCCGGGGCCCGACGCTTGCTCGAAGGTCTTGGAAAGCCGAGGCTGAGCGAGCGATTGTTTCAGTCTGGGACAATATCCGGTTCACGACGGAACATGCGCCCGATGTTTCACGATCGTCTTCCCGACACTTACCAGAAGCTGCCGGGATCCGCGGGGCGCCGGAACGTCTGGGCGGCGCTGCTGCCGCGGCGGAGCCGCGACCTGTTCCGCCTCGGCATCTCGGCCTGCGTCGCCCTGGCCGACCTCGTCACGATCTGCGCCCTCGGCCTCCTGATCGAGGTCACCTACTACGCCGCCCTCACGGGCGCGCCGATGCCGATGGCGGAGAGCCGGAGCCTGCGCATCGCCGGGCTCGTCGCCCTGCTGGTCGTGCTGACGAACCTCGTGCGCGAGGAGTACAGCATCGAGAACGCGCTGTCGCGAAGGCCCCACCTGCGCCGCGCCGCCAGCGTCTGGCTCGGGGCCTGGGCCGCCCTGCTGGCGCTGGGCTTCGCCACCAAGACCACGACGGACTTCTCGCGCGTCGTCGCCGTGGGCCTGTTCGTGGCCGGCCTGCCCACCATGCTGGCGGTGCGCGCCGCCATGGTGGCGCTGGTGCGCCGGGGCGTCACCCCGGCCTCGGCCTCGGTGAGCCGCATCCATCTCGTCGGCTACGAGGAGGACATCGCGCGCTTCTACGCCACGCACGACGCCGAGGCGCTCGGCCTGCGGGTGATCGGCACGAGCTACCTGCGCCGGGTCGACGCGTCGGCGGACGCGCCCGCCCGCCAGGCGCAGATCGCCGAGGACCTCGACCTCGCGGTCTCGGTGGTCCGCTTCCTGCGCCCGGACGACGTCTTCATCCTGGTGCCCTGGGCCGAGACCGAGGACGTCGAGCGCTGCATCGACGCCTTCCTGCGGGTGCCCGCCGCGCTGCACCTCCGGCCGGGCTCGGTGCTCGACCGCTTCCCCGACATGCAGGTCGCCCGCGTGGGCCGCCTCTCCGGCATCAATATCGGCCGGCGCCCGCTCAACCTCGGCGAGGTGCTGATCAAGCGCGCCTTCGACCTCACGGTCGCGCTCGCCGCCCTCGTTCTGCTCGCGCCCCTGATGGCGGCGGTGGCTCTGCTGATCAAGCTCGACAGCCCCGGCCCGGTCTTCTTCCGGCAGCGCCGCTACGGCTTCAACCAGCAGCCCTTCGGGGTCTTCAAGTTCCGCAGCATGCGGGTGGAGGAGAACGCGGCCTTCCGGCAGGCGACGCGCAACGATTCGCGCATCACCCGGGTCGGGGCGATGCTGCGCCGCTCGAACATCGACGAGCTGCCGCAGCTCATCAACGTGGTGCTCGGCGAGATGTCGCTGGTCGGGCCCCGGCCCCACGCGCTCGCGCACGACCGCAGCTTCGAGCGGCGGATCGCGCTCTACGCCCGCCGCCACAACGTGCGTCCCGGCATCACCGGCTGGGCGCAGGTGAACGGCCTGCGCGGCGAGACGCTCACCGACCTCGACATGCAGCGGCGCGTCGCCCACGACCTGCACTACATCGACAACTGGTCGATCTGGTTCGACATCCGGATCATCGTCCAGACGCTGATCTCGCCCCGTGCCTACCGGAACGCGGTCTGATCCCGGCCGCGCGCCCGGCTCAGATCCCCTCGCCGGCGGCCCCGCGCCGCAGGCAGGCGCCGCACTCGCCCTCGACCTCGAGGATACGGCTGACCGGGCGGAATCCGGCCCGGGCGAGCGTGCGGCCGAGCTCGTCCTCGACCGCGGGCGCCGTCGTCTCGTCGATGCCGCCGCAGCTGCGGCAGATCAGGAAGACGAGGCCGGCCCCCTCGCCGTGCGGGTGCCCGCAGGAGACGAAGGCGTTGCGGCTGGCGATGCGGTGGACGAGGCCGTGCTCGGTGAGGAAGTCGAGGGCGCGGTAGACCGAGACCGCGGCGACGCGCCTCCCCTCCCCGCTCAGGCGCTCTGCGATGTCGTAGGCGCCGAGCGGCCGGCCTGCGGCCGCGACGGCGCGCAGCACCTCGCGGCGCAGGCGGGTGAATTGCAGGTCGCGCTCGCCGCAGAGACGCTCGGCGCGCGCCAGCACGTCCTCGGCGCCCGCGCCGCAGCCATTCGCGTGGAGGTGGGTGCCCGCGTGCTCGTGCATTCCATCCCTCGAGGCGTCGGCCCCGCGAGGCTTACGGCTCGGCAATGTTCGATCCCCGCAATGCGCGATCCCGGATTGAAAGATGCGGGTGTTACAGTGTATCAGCCGGCACTATAGGGCGGCGCCAGCGTCCGGGCAAATCGGTCCGGCCTCGAGGCGCGATCGACGCTCTCGCGATCCGGCCACGGCGGAGGGGCGGCGCGCCCTCCAGATCCGGCCCCAGATCCCGCCCCCAGATCCTGCCTCAGAATCAGTCCCGACGTGACCGCACCCGACCGGACCAACCGCCCGCCAGATGGCTCGCTCCCCCGCGCCTCGCTGTTCCGCGCCGGGCTCGGGCTGCGCTGCGCCTGCGCGGGGGCGCTCTCCGCCCTGCTCTGGCTCGCGATCCTCCGGGTGACGGGATCATGACGCGCGCGCCCCTGACGGCTGGCGGGATCGCCCTGCGCGGGCTGACCCTCGGCTACGACCGGCACCCGGCCGTGCACCACCTCGACGGCGCCATCCCGGCCGGCGACCTCCTCGCCCTGGTGGGGCCCAACGGGGCCGGCAAGTCGACGCTCCTCAAGGGGATCGTCGGCGAGGTCCCCTGCCTCGACGGCCGGATCGAGCGCGACGGCGCCCGCGACCCGATCGCCTACCTGCCGCAGGCCGACGAGATCGACCGCAGCTTCCCGCTGAGCGTCCTCGACCTCGCCAGCATGGGCCTGTGGCGCCGGCTCGGCCCCTGGCGCAGCCTCGCGCCCCGCCGCGGCGCGGTCCTGAAGGCCCTCGGCACGGTCGGCCTCACGGGATTCGAGGACCGGCCGATCGGCACCCTGTCGGGGGGGCAGTTCCGGCGCGCCCTGTTCGCCCGGCTGATCCTGCAGGACGCCCGCATCATCCTGCTCGACGAGCCCTTCACGGGCGTCGACGCCCGCACCACCGCGGACCTGATCGCCCTGATCCGGGGCTGGCACGCGGAGGGGCGCACCATCGTGGCGGCGCTGCACGACCTCGCGCAGGTACGCGCGCACTTCCCCACGACGCTGCTGCTCGCCCGCGAGCCCGTGGCCTGGGGGCCGACGCCCGCCGTGCTGACCCCCGCCAACCTCGCCCGCGCGGCCCGGATCTCCGAGGCCTGGGACGAGAACGCGGCGATCTGCGCCCGCGACCATGCGGGGCCTGCCCGCGCGCACGAGCACGGACACGATCATCCGCACGCGCACCATGACCACGGCCACGGCGCGCAGCCGTCCGCGCACCGGCACGGGGACGCGGCGTGACCGACCTCCTCGCCCCCTTCGTCGAGTTCGGCTTCATGCGCCGGGCGCTGGTCGGCTGCCTCGCGCTGTCGCTGTCGGCCCCGCCCATCGGGGTCTTCCTGATGCTGCGGCGGATGAGCCTGATGAGCGAGGCGATGAGCCACGCCATCCTGCCGGGCGCCGCGGCGGGCTTCCTGGTGGCGGGCCTGTCGCTGCCGGCCATGACCCTCGGAGGGCTCGCGGCGGGCCTCGCGGTGGCGCTGGCGGCCGGGCTCGTCACCCGCTCGACGGTCATCCGGGAGGATGCGAGCCTCGCCGCCTTCTACCTGATCTCGCTGGCGGCCGGCGTCCTCCTCGTGTCCCTGCGCGGCTCGCAGATCGACCTCCTGCACATCCTGTTCGGCACGGTGCTGGCCCTCGACGATTCCGCCCTGTGGCTGCTCGGCGGCATCGCCACCGTGACGCTGTTCGCGCTCGCGCTCCTGTACCGGCCCCTCGTGATGGAATGCGTCGACCCGCTCTTCCTGCGCACGGTGAGCCGGGCGGGCGGGCCGGTGCATTTCGGCTTCCTCGGCCTCGTGGTGATGAACCTCGTGGGCGGCTTCCAGGCGCTCGGCACGCTGCTCGCCGTCGGCCTGATGCTCCTGCCCGCCATCACGGCCCGGTTCTGGGCGCGCGACCTCAGCGGGCTGATCCCGGCCTCGATGCTGGTCTCGGTCCTGGCGAGCCTCGCGGGCCTCAGCCTGTCCTACCACGCCGACCTGCCGACGGGACCGGCCGTCGTGCTCTCGGCGGGCGCGCTCTACATCGCCTCGATGCTGCTCGGCCCCCGCGGCGGCCTCGTCTACCGGCTCGTGAAGCCGCGCCACCTCGAGGCGTGAGGCGAGGGCCGGTCAGAGATTGAACAGGCTCATGATGCCGGCCACGATCGCGTAGACGAAGCCCGCATTCAGCGCGACGCCGAGCGCCCCGATCCCGAGACCGACGAGCACGACGATCCCGTCCCGCTCGACCAGACCCAGGCCCACGAGGCAGACGGCGAGGCCGAGCGGGATCTGGCCGACCACGGGCGCGGCCACGATCAGGGCCATCGCGAGGGTGAGCAGGATCACCCCCATGCCGCGCATGCCGAGCGCCGTCTCGAACACGCTCATGCGCGGGCGCGACCAGCGCTCCAGGCGCCGCAGCACCGGCACGGCCCGGCTCACCGCGCGCTCCACGTCGGCCCGGGCGATGGAGCGGCCGAGCAGCGTCCGGGGCAGCCACGGCGCCGACATGCCGGCCGCGATCTGCACGGCCACGAGCAGCAGCAGCAGGCCGCAGATGAGCGGGATCGGCGGCGGCATCGGCAGGCAGTTCGGCAGCCCGAGCAGCACCACGAGCAGCGCGAAGGCACGGTCGCGCAGAACCGCGACGATGTCGCCGACAGTCAGCCGGTCGCCCTCCTGGCTCGCGAGCACGGTGAGGACGTCGGAAGTTCGTGCACTTGAATACAAGGCTTGCCGCTGGCTGCTGTCCCGGGCCGGGCTCTAGCCGATCTGCCGCCCTGCGCCAAGCACGGCCGGCTCGCGGCGGCGGGCACCGTGCGCCCTGACACATGATCGGTCAGGGCACGGCGAGGCACCAGGCCAGAGCATCGTTCAGGTTTCTAAGATCATCGCAGATTTACTTAGAGTAATATACTTGATCATAAAAGGCATCAAAGTCGTCGATGAATAAACAAAACGGCTCAACCTCTCGAAATGCTGGCTGATCTCGACAAATTGACGCGCGTCCCGACTGCCCGACGCTAAGATTAAGCCTAGTCCGATCAGGTTCTCTGCTCGTGGAGACTTCGCCCGCCCGCCCGTCCTGCCGATCCGGCGCCCGCCCGCGCATCGGCGCGGCCGCCCTGATCACGCTCGCGGCCGCGGGCGCGCGAGCCGCGGAGAACGAGGCCGGCCTGCTCCTGTTCGGCAGCCTCGACGCGGGCGCCGCGAGCTTCGCGACGGCCGGCGCGAAGCTCGCCCTCGACCGGCTCGACAGGCCCGGCTTCGTCGCCCTCGCGAGCGTCGGCCTCGGCCGGCGCTTCGAGCGCGCGCTCTGCACCTGCGGCGAGACGGCGCGGGTGGCGAGCCTCGCGCGCCACACGATGCTGGGCGCGGCGGTGGCCGGCTACCAATGGTTCTTCGACCGGGGCGTCGCGGCGGCCTTCGCGGGCCCCGAATTCACCCGGGAAGGGCTCCTCGAGGCGCGCACCCTCCACGTGTTCTCGGCCCGCTACGGCCTGCGCCTGCAGGGCGAGGTCTGGGCCCGGCCGAGCGCGGAGACCCTCGTGACCGGCACCGTCATCCTGGGCACCGCCCGCGGCGACGCCTGGGCGCGCCTCGCCGTCGGGTACGAGCTCTGGGGCGCCTATCTCGGGCCCGAGGTCAGCCTCTACGCGGACGCGACCGGCTACCGGAAATGGAACCTCGGCCTCCACGCCACCGACTTCGCCCTCGGCCGGTTCAACCTCCGGGCGTCCGCCGGTCTGCAGTTCGAGACGCGCGGGCGGGCGTCGAGCCCCTACCTCGCGCTCTCGGCCTGGACGCCGCTGTGACGTCCGCGGTGCGCGCCTCGCGGTTCATGCCGGCGTCGACGCAAGGCTCGACGGTCATCGGATCGGGTGCAGCCCGCCTCTCCCGTACGGGAGAGGCCGAGTCCGCGGCACGCGGACCGGGTGAGGGGTGCGACCTCTCCGGACAGACCTGACCCCTCACCCTGTCCCTCTCCCGCACGGGAGAGGGGACCCGCGCCCGGTCCCGCATCCGTCGAGCCTGCACGGTGTCAGGGGCGCGTCGCGCCTTCAAGGTCCAGGCCGAGCTGCCCGCCGGTCGCGGGGCGATCCGCGCCGAGGCCGTCGAGGAAACGGGCGGCGTCCGCCCGGATCTCGGTCCGGCGCGCCTCGCCCATGCGGGCGAGCGTGCGGTAGGGCATCGCCATGCGGGGGTTGCCGGCGAGGCGCGCCTCGTTCTCGATGAGGAAGTTCCAGTAGAGGTAGTTGAACGGGCAGGCCCGCGCGCCGGCCTTGGCCGTCACGGCGTAGGCGCAGGCGGCGCAGTAATCCGACATGCGGTTGATGTAGGCGCCCGACGCCGCGTAGGGCTTCGAGCCCATCACGCCGCCATCGGCCCACAGCACCATGCCGTGCACGTTGGGCAGCTCGACCCACTCGTAGGCGTCCGCGTAGACGACGAGGTACCATTCCTCGACCTGGGCCGGATCGATCCCGGCGATCAGCGCGAAGTTGCCCGTCACCATCAGGCGCTGGATGTGGTGCGCGTAGGCGTTCGTCCGCGTGTCGCGGATGCACTGGGCGAGGCAGTTCATGTCGGTCTCGCCCGACCAGTAGAACCAGGGCAGGTCGCGCGTGGCCCGGAGCGCGTTCGTGCGCGCGTAGCCGGGCATGCGGGCCCAGTAGAGGCCGCGCACGTATTCGCGCCAGCCGAGGATCTGCCGGATGAAGCCCTCGACGCCGTTGAGCGGCGCCGCGCCCTCCCGGTAGGCGCGCTCGGCCGCCCGGCAGACCTCCTCGGCGGTGAGGAGCCCCGCGTTCAGCGCGGGCGCCAGCAGGGCGTGGTGGAGGAAGGGCGCGCCCGTCTTCATGGCGTCCTGGTAGTCCCCGAATCCCGGCAGGCACTCCGCGACGAAGTGCTTCAGGGCGTCGAGTGCCTGCGCGCGGGTGACCGGCCAGGCGAACCCGTCGAGGTCGCCGAAATGGTCGGGGAAGCGGCGCGCGACGAGGTCGATCACCTCGCGCGTGACCGCGTCCGGCGCGAAGCCGAGGCGCTCCGGCACGGCATGCCCCTTCGGCAGGCGCCTGCGGTTGTCGTGGTCGAAGTTCCAGCGGCCGCCGACCGGCTCGCCGGCCTCCATCAGGAACCCGGTGCGGCGGCGCATGCCGCGGTAGAAGGTCTCCATGCGCAGCGCCCGCCGCTCGCCCGCCCAGGCGGCGAAGTCGGGCAGCGGGCAGAGGAAGCGGTTGTCGGCGCGGATCTCGAGCGCGACGGGCAGATCCTCCCGCCAGGCCAGCATCATCTCGTGGACGCGCCACTCGCCGGGCTCGGTGACGACGACCCGGTCGGGCCGGTGGCGCGCGAGCGCCCGCTCCAGCTCGCCCGTGAAGGAGCCGGTATTGCCGGGCGCGTCGAGGCGCACGTAGTCGACGCTTACCCCCTCCCGCTCCAATTCGAGCGCGAAGTGCCGCATGGCCGCGAACAGGAAGGCGATCTTCTGCTTGTGGTGGCGGACGTAGGTCGCCTCCGCCTCCACCTCGACGATGAGCACGACGTCGCGCTCGGGGTCGAGGTCGGTCAGACTCGAGATGCGGCGGTGGAGCTGGTCGCCGAGCAGGAACCGCAGGGTGCGGGGGGCGCTCCGCCGCGCGGCGCCCATGCCCGTCAGCCCTTGGTGCGCAGCATCGCGCGGCCGCCATCCGCCCCGATGATCTGGCCGGTAATCCAGGCGGCCTCCTCCGAGACGAGGAAGCTCGCGAGCGCCGCGACGTCCTCGGGCGTGCCGAGGCGCTGCAGGGCGTGCATCGCGGCGATCCCCGAGGCCAGGGTCTCGTTGGCCGTGATGGCGGCGGCGAGCGGGGTGCGGGTGAGCGAGGGCGCCACGACGTTGACGCGCACCTGCGGGGCGAGCTCGGCCGCGAGCGACAGGGCGAGCCCCTCGACGGCGCCCTTCGCCATGGCGACCGAGGCGTGGGAGGGGAAGCCCTGCGCAACCGCCACCGTGGAGAACAGGACCACCCCCGCCCCCGCCTCGCCGGCTCCGGCCTTCAGGGCCGGGGCCGCGGCCTGGAGCGCCAGGAAGGCCCCCAGCGCGTTGACGCGGAAATCCGCCTCGATGTCCTCGGCGGTGAGCCGCGCGAAGTGGCGCAGGTTGATCGTGCCGACCGCGTAGACGAGGCCGCCGAGGCTGGCCCCCGCCTCCTTGGCGACCTGGTCGTGGAAGCCGGGCTCGGTGACGTCGCCGGCCGTGATCGTGGTGTCGCCGAGATGGTCGGCCGCCTCCTCGAGCCGCGCCGCGTCGCGGGCGACGAGATGGAGCGGATAGCCGCGGGCCCGCAAGGCCCGCGCCGTCGCGCGCCCGATGCCGCCGGTGCCGCCGTAGATCACAACCCGTTGCATCGCCGCGCCCTTTCCCGTCAGGATCGGTCGATTAGGTAAGGCGCGGGCTGCCATCGTGGAGTCGCGGGCAGTGGCACCCTCCCCGTCCCGATCGTCGCAGCCCTCGGCCGGCCGCCCGGCGTCAGGAGCGTCATGAAATTCGCCTTTGCGGGCATCGACTTCCTCGGCGGCGTGTTCGACGCCCTGATCCAGTCCGGCTGGACCCCGATCAAGCTGTTCACGCGGCCCTGCGACGGGCTCTACGACCACAACGACGTGGTGGTGGCGCAGGCCCGCCAGCGCCGCCTGCCGATGCAGCTCTCGCGGATGCGGCAGGCCGACCTCGATGCACTCCACGCGGCCCACGGCCGGGACTGGGCGCTCGTCGTCTCCGGCTACCCCTGGCTGGTGACGGGCTGGCGCGGGCGCGCGGCCTACGGGCTCAACATCCACCCCTCGCCCCTGCCGACGGGGCGCGGCCCCTACCCGCTGTTCCAGGCCATCCTGCGAGGCTACGAGACCTGGGGCGTCACCGCCCACACGCTGGCCGAGGACGGCTTCGACACCGGCGACATCCTGGCCCAGGACCTGTTCCCCATGAGTCCCCAGGAGACGCACGAGAGCCTGCTCGCCAAGTGCCAGATGGCGGCGCGCCGCCTCGCCGCGGGGCCGATCGCCCGCGAGCTGCCCCAGCGCTGGCGCCGCGCCGAGCCGCAGGGGGACGGCTCCTACTGGCCGCGCGTGAGCGATGCCGACCGCACCCTCGACTTCCGCCAGGAGGTCGAGGCGGTGCTCCGCCGCGTGCGGGCCTTCGGCGCGATCGAGACGATCGCGCGGCTCGGCGACACCCGCGTCTTCGTGGCGGCCGCGGACGGCTGGCGCGAGGCGCACGGCCACACGCCGGGCACGGTGGTGCACCGCTACCGCCGGAGCGTCGCGGTGGCCGCACGCGACGGCTACGTCCTCCTCACCCGCTGGAGCCCGGTGCCGATGACCGAGGCCGCCCAGATCGGGCGCTGAGCCGGGCCTGACGCGAATGGCCCGCATGCGCCGCAAGGCGGACCTGCCGGTGAAGACCTGCGCCCGGTGCGGCAGGCCCTTCGCGTGGCGCAAGAAGTGGGAGCGGGTGTGGGAGGAGGTCCGCTACTGCTCCGACCGCTGCCGGGCGGAGGCGAAGCGGGGGCGGACGGGGTGAGGCATCGTACCGAATCCGTGTGATCCCTTCGGTGTGGGCAAGGGCTCTCAACCCGCGACCTGATCCCACCCTCGACCTCATCCTGAGGCGCCGCGTCAGCGGCCTCGAAGGAGGCCTCCAGGGATCGCGCGGCATCGGGAGCCCTCCTTCGAGGCCTCCGCTGCGCTGCGGCACCTCAGGATGAGGGCGAGGGCGCGACCCCGCACCAGCACCGAAGGGATCGAGCGGACGCCGTATCAGTTCCCTCCGGACGGGCCGCACGCCTCACTCGCTCCGCGTTCCGCGGACTCGACCTCTCCCGCACGGGAGAGGTGATCGGCGCGCCGCAGGGCCGCCGGCGTGTCGATGTCGAGCGCGGTGGCGGCGTCGCCCGCGATCTCCAGCACGTCGGCGCGGCCCGCGAGGATCGGCCCCGCGCCGCGGTCGCCCGCGAGGCAGGCGAGATCGGCTTCGAGGAGGCGCCGGTTGAGCAGGACCGGGTTGCCGCGCCGCCCGCCCCGCACCGGCACCACCGCAGCGGGCGTCGGGTCGGCCGCCCGGAACGCCTCCGCGAGGCGATCGAGATGACGGGCCGTGACCCCCGGCATGTCGCCGAGGAGCACGAGGGCGCCGACGACCGCCTCCGGCAGGGCGGCGAGCCCGGCCCGCAGGGAGGTCGAGAGGCCGGCCCCGTAGTCGGGGTTCTCCACGCAGGCGAGGTCGAGCCCGGCCAGCGCCGCCCGGATCCCCTCCGCATGGGCGCCGAGCACCGCCACGACGGGGCCGACCCGCGCGGCGCAGGCGGCCTCCGCCGCGTGGCGCACGAGGGGCTTGCCGCCGAGATCGGCCAGGAGCTTCGGCGCGGGCCCGAAGCGGGTGCCCCGCCCCGCCGCGAGCAGCACGACCCCGGTCCGCGGCTCCTCAGGCATCCTCGTCCTCCGGCGCGCTCTCGCCGCCGGCCCGCGGCTGGGGCCGCGAGACGATCTCCATGAGGAGCCCGCCGACGCCGAGCGCGACGATGTCGGCGCGGGTCACGGGCAGGCCCGCGAGCAGGCGGTGCAGCACCCAGTCGAAGCCGTTCTCCCTCGGCGAGCGCGCGCAGCCCGGCGCGCCGATCACCGGCACCGTCCCGCGCGCGCCGACGAGGAGCAGGTTGCCGGGATCGACTGGCATGCCGAGATGCTCCACGCGGCCGCCCGCCGCCTCGATCCCCGCCGGGATCACGTCGCGCCGATCGGCGATGGCCGAGGCGCCGAAGATCACCGCGATGTCCGCCCCGTCCGCCTCGATCGCCGCGGCGAGGGCCCGCGCGACGGCCTCGCCCGTGTGCGGCACGCGCCTGTCCGCCACGATCGCGGCGCCGGTCGGGGCGAGGCGCGTCGCGAGGCTGCGCAGGGTCTTGTCGATCGTCGCGTCCTTGAGGCCGGGCAGCAGGGTCGAGACGACGCCGACCCGGCGCAGGCGATAGGGGCTGACGCCGAGCTGTTCCTGATCGGCGGCCCCGCACGCCTCGGCGAGCAGCGCGCCCGGCACCGCGTAGGGAATGATCTTGACCGTCGCCACCATCTCGCCCGCCACCACCGGCTTGAACGGCGGCAGCGTCGCGACCGTGATCGCCTCGTCGACGGCATTGACGGCGTCGATGCCCCTCCGCTCGACCCGCAGGATGCCGGCCTCCGCCGCGTAGAGATTGCAGCGTCCGGTGAAGGGCCGCTCGCTCCTCAGGCCGGGACCGGCGAGCCGCGCGGCGAGGCGCCCCGCGGCCTCGTCCTCGCCGACATCGCCGGGCTCGAGCGTCACGGCGACGAGCTCGCGCACGCCCTCCCCCAGCAGGCCGGCGGCGGTCTCGGGCAGGATCGGCTGGCCCTTGCGCAGGGACACGGCGCCGGCGCGGACGGAATGGGCCGCGATCAGCCCGGCGGCCTCGCGGATCGGGACGGGTCCGAACTTCACGGCGCGGTCCTGATCCGGTCCCGGCGCAGCGTCGCGACGATCTCGGCGAGGATCGAGAGCGCGATCTCGGCCGGGCTGACGGCGCCGATGTCGAGGCCGACCGGCGCGGCGATGCGGCCGATCTCGGCCTCCGTGGAGCCCGCTTCCGTCAGGCGCTCGACGCGCCGCGCGTGGGTCTTCCGCGAGCCCAGCGCCCCGACGTAGAAGCAGCCGGCTCGCAGCGCCGCGATCAGCGCCGGGTCGTCGATCTTGGGGTCGTGGGTGAGGGCCGCGACCGCGCAGTAGCGGTCGAGCGGCGGCACCGGCCCGGCGAGCGCCACGTCCGGCCACTGCGCCACGAGCGGCACGCCGGGGAAGCGCTCCGGCGTCGCGAAGGCGGTGCGCGGATCGATGATCGTGACGGCGAGGTCGAGGGCGGCCGCCATCGGGGCGAGCGCCTGGCTGATGTGGACGGCCCCGATCACCACGAGGCGCACCGGCGGCACCTGCACGGTGAGGAAGAGCTGGCGCCCGTCCGCCTCCACGAGGCCGCTCTTCCCCCTGGCGAGGTAGGACGCCAGCAGGTCGGCCAGCGGATCGGCCGCCATCGCCGCCTCGCGCACCAGGCGCTGGCCGCCATCCGCGACGTCGGTGACCAGGATCGCGGCGCGGCGGGCGGCGCGCTCGGCGTTGAGCTCGGCGAGGGTCTCGGTCCGCATGGTCAGTCGACCCGCTCGAGGAAGATGCGGATACGCCCGCCGCAGGAGAGGCCGACCTGCCAGGCGGTCTCGTCGGCGACGCCGAACGCGATCACGCGCGGGCGCCCGTCCGCGATCACCTCGAGGGCGTCGGTGATCACCGCCCCCTCGACGCAGCCGCCCGAGACCGAGCCCAGGAAATTGCCCGCGTCGTCGACGACGAGGTGGCTGCCGACCGGGCGCGGCGCCGAGCCCCAGGTCTCGATCACGGTGGCGAGCGCCACGGCGCGCCCGTCGCGCCGCCAGCCCTCGGCGGCCGCGAGAATATCGGTCTCGGTGGCGATCATGGCATCGGATCCCGGGCCCGGCCCGTGCTGGCGGGCCCCGTCATCTAGATGCGTTCCGGCGCCCGTAAATTCCACCGGGGCCCGGGCCAGGGCGCCCCACCCCGCCGCGTGCCTTTGCGCACGCCGTGGGGCGGCGCTATCACGGTCGCGGGCAGCCTCGTTGCGGAGGCGCCGCGACATCCCGGGACCGGTCGACGGCGAGACCCCGGGATCGATCACGGAGGGCCGTGCAGGGCGCGGCGAGCCCTGAGGTTCTGGATCCAGGGCGCGGCTGCGCGGCCCCGGGAAGACGGGTCGCGACATGACGGGGAAACCAGCCTGCCTTCCGGGCCTCCTCATCCTCTTCGGCCTCGCCTCGGGCGCCATCGCCGCCGAGCCGCCGGTGCGGATCGGCCTGTCGGCGCCCCTGACGGGGCCGGACGCCGCCTTCGGAGCGGGCCTGCGGCAGGGGGCCGAGCAGGCGGTGGCGGAGATCAACCGGGCCGGCGGCGCCGGCGGGCGCAGGCTCGCCCTCGTCGTCGGGGACGATGCGGGGGACGGCAAGCAGGGCGCGGCGCTCGCGCGGAAATTCGCCGCCGAGGGCGTGAGCCTCGTGGTCGGCCCTCTCACCTCGGCCGTGACCGCGCAGGCGGCGCCCGTCTACGAGGAGGCCGGCATCGCCCTGGTGAGCCCCGGCGCCACCTGGACGCCGCTGACGAGCCGGGGCCTCTGGAACCTGTTCCGCACGGTGCCGAGCGACGCGCAGCAGGGCGCGCTGGCGGGCGCCTACCTCGCGGACCGCTACGGCGGCGGCCGTATCGCCCTCGTGCACGACAAGACGAGCTTCGGGCGCGGCCTCGCCGACGAGGTCGGGCGCAAGCTGCGGGCCCGCGGCACCCGCGAGGTGCTGTTCGAGGGGCTGGCCCGCGGGGCCAAGGATGCGGCCGAGATCGTGGGCAAGCTGAAGGCCGCGCGGGTCGACGCCGTCTATTTCGGCGGCCTCGCGCCGGAGGCCGCCCTCCTGATCCGGGAGATGCGCGAGGCGGGGATCGAAGCTCCCGTGGTCGCGAGCGACGGCATCCTCGACAAGGATTTCGGCCAGAGCGCGGGCGCCGGCGCCGAGGGCACGCTGATGACGGTGGCTCCCGAGCCGCGGCGGCTGCCCGATCAGAAGGGGGGGAAGCCCGGCCCGCGCACGGCCGAGGCGGAGGCGGTCGCGGCCGAGGCCTACGCGGCCGTGGAGATCCTGGCGCAGGGCATCGCTCGGGCGAAGTCGGGCGATGGGCGCAGGGTCGCGGCGGCGCTCCACGCGGGCGGCCCGTTCCGGACGCTCGTCGGCGACATCGCGTTCGACGCGAAGGGCGACCCGAATCCGAGCGACGTCAACCTCCGGGTCTGGCGCCGGACGCCGGACGGGCGGCTCGACTACCTGGGCAACGAACTCACCCAGTAACGGCGGCGGCTTGACGGGACGGTCGCCGATTCCTGTCGATCGCGCGCCTCCGTCCGCCCGTCCAGCTTGCGTCGGCATCGTCCCGACACTACATGCGTGCTACGCTTGACGGCCTCGCACATCCGATGGGATCGGACCTGCCGCCCCGGCGTTTGCCCATTGGCTGGAGATTGGGTCCCGGGCAGCCTGCCGCGCAGGCGGTCCGGCTGGAGATGGTGGATGGCGAAAGAAGAATTGATGCAGTTCGACGGTCTCGTGATCGAGATCCTGCCGGATGCCCGTTACCGCGTGCAGCTCGATCAGGGCCACGAGATCGTGGCCTACACGGCCGGCAAGATGAAGAAGAACCGCATCAAGACCCTGGCCGGAGACCGCGTCACCGTCGAGATGTCGCCCTACGACCTGGAGAAGGGCCGCCTCGTGTTCCGCCACAAGGACGAGCGCTCGGCCGGCCCGCGCCCGCCGGTCCGCGGCGGCCAGTTCCGCCGGCGCTGACGCCTCTTCGACCGCCCGCCTGTTCCGACGCCGGCCCGCACGCGCGAGCCGGCTTTTTCGCGTCGGGGCCTGCCATCGACGGATCGCGGCGCGGCCCTCGCCTCAGCGCCCGAACCGCTCGAATTTCGGGAAGCTGCGCGTCATCAGCGTGCCTGCCTCGGCGCGGTGGCCCATCCACTTCTCGAGGATCTGCGCATTGGCGAGCCGCGCCTGGCCCGAGCCGTCGCGCCAGGGCAGGCCCTCGCCGAGATTGAAGACGCAGGCATCGGCGAGGCTCGAGGCGCGGCAGCGCTGCAGGCGCACGCCCTTGCCGCGGGCGAGTTCCGGCAGCTCGGATACGGGGAAGACGAGGAGCAGCTTGTCGGCGCTGCACACCGCCACGTGGTCGCCATCCGCCGGCACCAGCACCGCCGCGGTCGCGGTGCCGTCGAGGCCGAGGATGCCCTTGCCCTTGCGGGTGTTGGCCACGAGCGCGTCCGCGGGGGCCACGAAGCCGCGCCCGTCCGAGCCCGCGACCAGCAGCCGGCCCTCCGGCTGGTAGGGCAAGGCGGCCACGATCTCGGTGCCGTCGTCGAGATCGACCATCAGGCGGATCGGGTCGCCGAAGCCGCGCCCGCCCGGGAGCTTCGAGGCCTCCAGCGTGTAGACCTTCCCGTTCGAGGCCAGCACCAGGATCTTGGCGGTGGTCTCGCTCGGGAAGGCGATCTTGAGCCCGTCGTCGCCCTTGAAGGCGACGCCCGAGAGATCGGCGACGTGGCCCTTGAGCGCCCGGATCCAGCCCTTGCTCGAGACGATGACGGTAATGGGCTCGCGCTCGACGAGCGCTGCCGTGAGATCGATGCCGGCGGTGTCGGGCGGGTTCTCGAGCGTCGTGCGGCGGCGGCCGATCGCGGTCTCGGGCCCGAAGGTCTTCTTGACCGCGCGGATCTGCGCCTTGATCGAGGTCCACTGCTCCTTCTCGGAGGCGAGCAGCGCGTCGAGACCCTGCTTCTCCTTCGTCAGCGCGTCGAGCTCGCGTTTCAGCTCCATCTCCTCGAGCCGCCGCAGGGAGCGCAGGCGGGTGTCGAGGATGGCGTTCGCCTGCACCTCGGTGAGCGTGAAGCGGGCCATCAGGGCGAGCTTCGGCTCGTCCTCCTCCCGGATGATGCGGATGACCTCGTCGAGGTCGAGATAGACGATGAGCAGGCCGCCCAGGATCTCGAGCCGCCGCTCGATCTGGCCGAGGCGGAAGCGGGAGCGGCGCTGCAGCACCACGCGGCGATGGTCGAGCCACTCGCGGAGCGCCTCCGCCAGCCCGATCACGCGGGGCACCTGCCCGCCGACCAGCACGTTCATGTTGAGCGGGATGCGCGCCTCGAGCTCGGTCAGCCGGAACAGCGATTCCATCAGGATGACCGGGTCGACGCTGCGCGAGCGCGGCTCCAGCACGACGCGCACGTCCTCGGCCGATTCGTCGCGCACGTCGGCGAGCAGCGGGAGCTTGCGCTCCTGCAGGAGCTCCGCGAGCTTCTCGATCAGCCGGGCCTTCGGCACGCCGTAGGGGATCTCGCTGACCACGATGTTCCAGGTGCCGCGGCCGAGATCCTCCCGGGCCCAGCGCGCCCGCACCCGGAAGGCGCCGCGCCCGGTGCGGTAGGCCTCCGCGATCGACTCTGACGAATCGATCAGGATGCCGCCGGTGGGGAAGTCCGGCCCCTGCACGAAGCTGTTGAGCTGGGCCGAGGTCGCCTCGGGATGGCTGATCAGGTAGAGCGCCGCGTCGCAGAGCTCGGCCGCGTTGTGGGGCGGGATCGAGGTCGCCATGCCGACCGCGATGCCCTGGCTGCCGTTGGCCAGAAGGTTCGGGAAGGCCGCGGGCAGGACGGAGGGCTCCTCCTTCTCGCCGTTGTAGGAGGGCCGGAAATCGACGGTGTCCTCGTCGATCCCGTCGAGGAGGAGTCGCGCCACCTCGGTCAGCCGCGCCTCGGTGTAGCGGTAGGCGGCCGGGCCGTCGCCGTCGATGTTGCCGAAATTGCCCTGGCCGTCGACGAGCGGGTAGCGCTGCGCGAAATCCTGGGAGAGACGCACGAGCGCGTCGTAGATCGCCTGGTCGCCGTGCGGGTGGAAGTCGCCCATCACGTCGCCGACGATCTTGGCGCACTTCTTGTGCGCCGTGTTCGGGTCGAGCCGGAGCAGGCGCATGCCGTAGAGGATGCGCCGGTGCACGGGCTTGAGGCCGTCGCGCGCGTCGGGCAGCGCCCGATGCATGATGGTGGACAGCGCGTAGGCGAGATAGCGCTCCTCGAGCGCCGATTTCAGCTCGACGCTCTCGATGCCGTCGCCTGTCGGCGGCTCGAAGGGCTGGCCCATGACGTCTCCGGTTGGGATGACCTGAAGTGAGAACATATCACGAACGTTCTCATCCGGGGGAGCCCCCGAGTGCGACGAATCGTGCCCGCTCCTCGGGCGCCGCGAGGCCGCGCGGCTCCCAGAAGTGGTGGGACAGGAAATAGCCCGTCAAGGTAAACCCCTGACGAACGGCCTCGGCATCCGGCACCCGGCCGACGCCCTGCCGGTTGGTCAGGAAGGCCGGGAGCGGCAGCAGGCGGTCGCGGTAGGGCTCGCCGGCCGAGGCGCTGACGGCGCGCCCGCTCCTGGGCGAGACGTAGATCAGCGCGTCGTTCGCGCCCGTCGCCGCGCAGGCGCCGAGGTCGAGGCCGAAGCCGAGCTCGGCCAGGATCGCGAGCTCGAAGCGGACCATCAGGGCGGGGGCGATGGCCTTGTCGTCGAGATGGGCGACGAGGACCCGCGCGGCCTCGTAGAGGCCCGGATGCGGGTCGCGCTCGGGCAGGAGGCGCAGGAGGCCCGCCATGTGGGTGACGCCGTAGAGGGCGAGGCCCGAGCCGATCAGCCGCGAGGCCGCGAGGTCGAGCGGCTCGACCGCGTACGAGCCGAGGCTCTCGTCGAGGCGGGCGCGCCAGGTCACGCGCACCCGGTTGCCCGTCTGCAGCACGGGCTGCATCCGGCGCGAGCGCCCGCCGTGGACGAGGCCGAGATGGCGGCCGTGCTCGGCCGTCATCGCCTCCAGGATGACCCCGCTCTCGCCGTGCCTGCGCACGCCGAGCACGAAGGCGTCGTCGCTCCATTGCATGGCCTCAAGATAAGCATGCGGACCCGAGAATGTGACCCGGTCGCGGGCCTATCCCGGCTTACACGGTTGCGAACGCAACGATAAGGTCGGGCGTCCTGGAGATGCCCCGTGATCTCGCCCAAGCCCCTCGGCCTCGCGATCCTGCTCGCCGGTGCGGGCGGCTGCGTCGCGGCGAGGCCCCCGATCCTCGCCGAGGCGCAGAAGCCCCAGACCTTCCGCGAGCGCGTCGCGGCCCTCGCCCTCGGGCAGGTGCAGTTCGGCGCGGTCTCGATCCTGCCCGTGCGCTTCGAGAAGAGCCGCATCGCCGGCTCCTTCGAGGACGGGGGCCGCACCCTGTACTGCGTCACGAGCCGGATGAAGGGCCGGGCCCTGCTCGACCACGAGCGCGCCAAGGTGGTGATCCGCGAGGAGCTCGGCACCGAGAGGCTCAGCGTGGTCAGGGACGAGGACGAGGTCTGCGAGGGGCACCGCTCGTCGCCCTTCCCGGAACTCGAAGCCTACGCCGCCCGGCGGAGCTGAACCCGGCCGTGCGGGAGTTGCCGCGCAGGGCTTGCCGGGTTCGGGCTTGCCGGGTTCGGGCTTGCCGGGTTCGGGCTTGCTTCGGCGGCGCGGCGATGATCCGTTGCGGGCCATGCCGGCCCCGCTTGCCCTCACCCTCGACCTGATCGCGCGCGCCCATCCGGACCCCGTCGCCGACGACGCCACGGCGCTGCGCCTCCTCACCGACGCGGAGCTGCTGCCCGGGCTCGAACGGGCGGTCGCGGGCAAGCCCGGGCGGCCGGACGAGATCTGGGTCTTCGCCTACGGCTCGCTGATGTGGCGGCCGGAATTCGCCGTCGCGGAGCGGCGCATCGGCACCGTGCGGGGCTTCCACCGCCGCTTCTGCCTGCTGCAGCGGCGCTTCCGCGGCACCCGGGAGCGGCCGGGCTTCGTGCTGGCTCTCGACCGCGGCGGCACCTGCAAGGGCGTCGCCTTCCGGCTCGCCGGGGACGACCCGGTGGCGGTGCTGATGCCGGTCTGGCGGCGCGAGATGCGGGGCAACGGCTACGAGGCGCGCTGGCTGCCGGTCGAGACCGCCGAGGGCCGCGTCCACGCCCTCGCCTTCGTGGTCAACCGCCTCGGCGACCGCTACGCGGGCCGCCTCGCCGAGGCGGAGATCGCCGACAGGATCGCGGCGGCCTGCGGGCATGTGGGCCCGAGCGCCGAGTACCTGCTGCGCACGGTCGAGGCCTGCGCGGCGCTCGGCATCCGCGACCGGCACCTCTCGGCCCTGCAGGCACTGGTGGCGGAGCGGCTGCGGGGATGTGGGTAGAAGCCGCCGATCATCGCGGAGGGCCCACTCCTCCCCTTGCCGGGGAGGGCAATACCGACCCTCAGTTCACCTCGACCTGCACCACGCCCGGCACCGCCCGCAGGGCGCCCGCGATCTGCGGGGTCGCCTGGTACTTGCCCGGCAGCTTGACCTCGACCTCGCGCTCGCCCCCGTCGAGGAGGAGGATCAGCGAGACCTCGCCCTCGCCGCGCACGGCGAGGCGCTGCTGCACGGGGCCGATCGGGCGCTCGTCGCGCAGGTAGATCCGCATGCCCTTCTGGTAGCGGGCGACCGCCTGGTCGAGCGGCTCGGCCGTCTGGATGCGGGCGCGCACGTCCTCGCCCTCGAGGTTGGCCTGGAGCTGCAGCACCAGCGGCTTTCCGGGCTCGAGGATGTCCCGGTAATGGCCGAGCCCCTCCGAGAAGATGATCGCCTCGAAGTGGCCGGTCTGGTCCGAGAGGGTGACGATGCCGAGCTTGTTGCCGGTCTTGGTGCGGCGCTCCGAGCGGTCGAGCACGGAGGCGGCGACGCGCCCGACGCTCGTCGTGCCGGCGCGGACCGCGCGGCAGAACTCGGCCCAGGTCTGGACGCGCAGCTTCTCCAGGAGGTGCCCGTACTCGTCGAGCGGATGGCCCGACAGGAAGAAGCCGATCGCGTCGTATTCCCGCTTGAGCTTGTCGGCCATCGGCCAGAGCTCGTGGGGCGGGATCCGGAGCGACACGCCCGCCGCCGCGACGCCGCCGAACATGTCGGTGATGCCGGTCGACTCGGCCTCGGCTGCCCCTTGCGCGAGCTTCATCATCGGCTCGACGGCCGCGAAGGCCCGGGCCCGGTCCGGCTCGATGCAGTCGAGGGCGCCGGCCGCGATCAGGTTCTCCAGCGTCCGCTTGTTGACGTGGCGCGGGTTGAGGCGGCGGGCGAGGCAGGCGAGGTCCTTGAAGGGCTTGTTGCCGCGCGCCTCCACGATCGCCTCGACGGCCGCGCGGCCGACGCCCTTGATGGCCGCGAGCGCGTAGCGGATGCGCCCCTCATGAACCTCGAAGACGACGCCGGACGCGTTGATCGAGGGCGGCTCGACGACGATCCGCAGGCGCTGCGCGTCCTGGCGGAATTCGGCGAGCTTGTCGGTGTTGTCGATGTCGAGCGTCATCGCGGCGGCGAGGAACTCGACCGGGTAATTCGCCTTCAGGTAGGCCGTCTGGTAGGTCAGCAGCGCGTAGGCCGCCGCGTGGCTCTTGTTGAAGCCGTAATCGGCGAACTTGGCGAGCAGGTCGAAGATCTCGTCGGCCTTGGCCTTCGACAGGCCACGCTCGACGCAGCCCTTCACGAAGCGGTCGCGCTGCGCGTCCATCTCCGCGCGGATCTTCTTGCCCATGGCGCGGCGGAGCAGATCGGCGTCGCCGAGCGAGTAGCCGGCGAGCACCTTGGCGATCTCCATCACCTGCTCCTGGTAGACGATGATCCCGAAGGTCTCCTTCAGGATCGGCTCCAGGGTCGGATGCGGGTACCAGCTCGCCTCGTTGCCGGCGTCGCGCCCGAGCTTGCGCTCGCAATAGACCGGGATGTTGGCCATCGGGCCCGGCCGGTAGAGGGCGACGAGCGCGATGATGTCCTCGAAGCGGTCGGCCTGCATCTCGCAGAGCGCCTTGCGCATGCCCGCCGATTCCACCTGGAACACGCCGACCGTCTCGCCCCGTCCCATCGGCACGTAGGTCTCCTCGTCGTCGAGGGGCAGCGAGGCGAGGTCGATCTCGATGCCGCGCTGCTTCAGGAGATCGGTGCAGCACCGAAGCATCGTGAGGGTCTTCAGTCCCAGAAAGTCGAACTTCACCAGGCCCGCCTGCTCGACCCACTTCATGTTGAACTGGGTCACCCGCATCCCCGTCTTCGGGTCGCGGTAGAGGGGCACGAGCTCTTCCAGCGGGCGGTCGCCGATGACGACGCCGGCCGCGTGGGTCGAGGCGTGGCGGTGAAGCCCTTCGAGCTTCCGCGAGATCTCCATGAGGCGCGCGACGATCGGCTCCTCTTCGATCGCGCTCTGCAGCTTCGGCTCGCCCTCGATGGCCTGGGCGAGGGTGACGGGATTGGCCGGGTTCTGCGGCACCAGCTTCGTGAGCTTGTCGACCTGCCCGTAGGGCATCTCGAGCACGCGGCCGACGTCGCGCAGCACGCCGCGGGCCAGCAGCGTGCCGAAGGTGATGATCTGGGCGACTTGGCGCTCGCCGTAGCGCTCCTGCACGTAACTGATCACGCGCTCGCGGCCCTCGACGCAGAAGTCGATGTCGAAATCCGGCATCGAGACGCGCTCGGGGTTCAGGAAGCGCTCGAACAGCAGGCCGAAGCGCAAGGGGTCGAGATCGGTGATGAGGAGCGACCACGCCACCAGCGAGCCCGCGCCCGAGCCGCGGCCGGGCCCGACCGGTATGTCGTGGTCCTTCGCCCACTTGATGAAGTCCGAGACGATCAGGAAGTAGCCCGGGAACTTCATCTTGACGATGACGTCGAGCTCGAAGGCGAGGCGGTCGCGATAGACCTGCTCGTCGATGCCCGGCGCGGTGCCGTGCTGCTTCAGGCGCAGGGCGAGGCCCGCCTCCGCCTGGCGGCGCAGTTCCGCGGGCTCGCTCGATATTGCGGGTCCCCCCGGGCCTCCTGCCGCGTTGTCCGCGATCGTCTCCGCCGCGACCTGGGAAAAGTTCGGCAGGATCGGCTTGCGGGTGCGCACCCGGTAGGCGCAGCGCATGGCGATCTCGACGGTTGCCGAGAGCGCGTCGGGCAGGTCCCGGAACAGCTCGGCCATCTCGGCGCGGGTCTTGAAGCCGTGGCGCGGGGTGAGCCGGCGGCGGCGCTCGTCCGAGACGAGGCGCCCGTCAGCGATGGCAAGCAGCGCGTCGTGGGCGTCGTAATCGTCGGCCTTGGCGAAGAAGGGCTCGTTCGCGGCCGCGACCGGCAGCCCGTTGCGGTCGGCGAGCCGCAGCAGCTCGCGCTCGACCGCGGCCTGGTCGGGCAGGCCGTGGCGCAGGATCTCGACGTAGAGGCGATCCTCGCCGAAGCTCGCCTTCAGCCGCTCCAGGCGCTGGCCCGCGAGTTCCGGCCGGCCGGCGCGCAGGGCCGCGTCGAGCGGGCCGGTCGAGCCCCCGGTCAGCGCGATCAGGCCCTCGGCCGATTCGCCGAGCGCCTCGACCGACACGCGAGGCGCCTCGCCGAGCGCCCCGTCGAAATAGGCGCGGCTCGCGAGCCGCAGCAGGTTGCCGTAACCCGTCTCGTCCTGCGCCAGAACCACGACGCTGCAGCTCGGCGCCGGGCCCCGCCCCATCGGGTCGGCGGCCTCGAAGGCGACCGAGAGCTGCATGCCGGCGATCGGCTGGATGCCGCTGCCGGCGGACTTCTCGGAAAACTCGAGCGCGCCGAACAGGTTGTTGGTGTCGGTGAGCGCCAGCGCCGGCTGCCGGTCGGCTGCGGCGGCCTTCACGAGGTCCGCGACCTTCAGGGCGCCCTCGAGGAGCGAGTAGGACGAGTGAACGTGGAGGTGGACGAATCCGACCTCCCTGAGCTGCCGCGCCATGACCGACCTTGTTCGTGGTCGGCCAGGATTCCGGCTCCGAGCCGATCAGTCACCCGCAAACAGTCCCGGCGGAGCAGATGTCCACCGGCATGTGCCCCGCCGGCATCACCGCGCCCCGCGGACGGGCCTGTCGGGCGGCGCCGGGCGATTTCCTGTGGGAAGCGCCCGGGGTGCGGGAACCACGGGCGAAGTCTTGCCGCCCCGTTAATGGATCGGGGCCAAGGCTACCGCCCACAGCGCCACCGCACTCGACAGGAGCCCGAAGGCCGTGAACTCGACCATGCCGGTCAGGATCATTCGCTTGAACATCTGCGTCGCCTCCTGTTGACGGGCTGAGTTTTGTTCCTGATTTGTTCTGTGTAAAGCGGGGAGCTCTGCCCGATGCGCGATATGGTTACGCGAGCGTGAAGCGCACGCGCGCTGGACGGGAGCGCCGTCGGACCGGTAAAGGAGCCCCAGGAACGCCGGGCGCTCCGGGCCGGCCGATCCGTTGGATCCGCGACAGCGTCCGCCGGCGCACCGAGACGATCTCGACTTGCCGACGAAGGGGGGGCCCTCTCAGGCTTGGACGGAACGGGGACGCGCTGTTCCGGTTCCCGCGGGACGGATCGCGCCCGGGATCGTCGGCGCGGGCCCGTTCCAAGGCCGCATCAAGACTGCCGCGATGCAGGTTCACCTCGTTGCGATCGGCACGCACGGCGACGTGCTGCCGATCCTCGCCCTCGCCAGCGCCCTGAAGGGCCGAGGCCACTCGGTCGCCCTCGCGGCGCCGGCCCCCTTCGCGCCGCTGGCCGAGCGCGCGGGGATCCCGTTCCACGGGCTCGGGACGGAGGCGGGCTTCGCCCGCTTCACGGCCGAGCCCGACCTGTGGCGGCCCTGGCGCGGGGTGGAGCCGCTGTTCTCCTACGTCTCCGACCTGACGGAGCCGACCTACCGCTGGCTCGCCGCGGAGGTCCGTCCGGAGGCCGGGATCGTCGTGGCCTCGACGCTGAGCCTCGGCGCGCGGCTGGCGCAGGAGCGGCTCGGGCTCAACCTCGCGACCGTGCACGTGATGCCGTTCTTCATGGAGAGCCGGCTCGACTCGCCGCGCCTGCCGGGCGTGCCCCTGCCCCGCTTCCTGCCCTCGCGCTTCCGGCACTGGGTCGGGCTCGGGGCCGACAAGTACGTGATCGGCCCTGCCGCGCTGCCGCGCCTCAACGCGTTCCGGGCCGAACTCGGCCTCGGGCCGGTGCGGCGCCTGCGTTACTGGTGGAACCTCGCGCCGCACCTGATCCTGATGTTTCCGGACTGGTTCACGCCGCCCCAGGCCGACTGGCCGGTGCAGGCCGTGCAGGTCGGCTTCCCGATCGCCGACCGCTTCGGCGACACCGACCGGCTCGACCCGGACCTCGAAGCGTTCCTCGACGCGGGCGCGCCGCCGCTCGTCTTCACCTACGGCTCGGCGATGCGGCAGGGCCGCGCCTTCTTCGAGACGGCGGTCGCCCTGTGCCGCCGCATGGGCCGGCGCGGCGTGCTGCTGGCGCCGCAGGCGGACCAGGCCCCCGCCGATCTGCCGCCGGGCCTCATCCACTTGCCCTACGCCCCCTTGAGCGCGCTGCTGCCGCGGACCGCCGCGCTCGTCCATCACGGTGGGGTCGGCACCGTGGCGCAGGCTCTCGCGGCCGGCGTGCCGCAACTCATCGTGCCGGTCGCCTTCGACCATTTCGACGAGGGCTCCCGCGTGCGGCGCCTCGACCTCGGAACGGTGATGAGCCAGCGCGCCTTCACGCCGGCCCGGGCGGCGCGGCGCCTGACCCGCCTCCTGGCCTCGGACAGGGTCGCGCGGGCCTGCGCCGGGGCGCGGGAGCGGATGGCGGGCGAGGACGGCATCGCGCGCGCCTGCGCGGCGATCGAGCGGATGGCGGCCGAACGGGTTTAGGCCAGTTGCTCGATCAGCCCGTCGCGGATCGTCACCCGGCGGTCCATGCGGGCGGCAAGGTCGAGGTTGTGGGTGGCGATCAGCGCCGCGAGGCCGGAGGCGCGCACCAGCGCCATCAGGATCGAGAAGACGTGGCCCGCCGTGTGCGGGTCGAGGTTGCCGGTCGGCTCGTCGGCGAGCAGCAGGCGCGGCCCGTTGGCGACCGCGCGCGCGATGGCGACGCGCTGCTGCTCGCCGCCCGACAGCTCGGCGGGCCTGTGCACGAGCCGGTCCTTGAGGCCCAGGAAGGTGAGGAGCTCGGCGGCGCGCGACTTCGCCTCGGCGCGCGAGAGGCCGCGGATGAGCTGGGGCATCACCACGTTCTCCTGCGCGGAGAACTCGGGCAGCAGGTGGTGGAACTGGTAGACGAAGCCCATCTCCTCGCGGCGAAGCCGCGTGCGCTCGCCGTCGCTCATGGCGGCGGTGGGCTGGCCGCCGATATAGACCTCGCCGCCGTCCGGCCGCTCCAGGAGCCCGGCCACGTGCAGCAGCGTCGACTTGCCGGCGCCCGAGGGCGCGACCAGCGCGACGAGCTCGCCCGGCCAGATCGCGAGGTCGGCGCCTTTCAGGATCTCGAGGGCGCCCTCGGCCTGCCGGTAGCGCCGCTCGACCCGGGCGAAGAACAGCGCCGGCACCGGCTGGGCGCCGGCGGGATCGGGCCTGGTACTCATGAACGGTGATTTCCTTCCGGTCAGCCGTACCGCAAGGCCTGCACCGGATCGAGCCGGGCCGCGCGCCAGGAGGGATAGAGCGTCGCGACGAGCGACAGGACGATCGAGGTGACGACCACCACGGTGATCTCGGTGGCGTTCATCTCGGCCGGGATCTCGGCGAGGAAGCGCACGGTCGGGTCCCAGGCGCCGGGGAAGAGCGCGCGCTGGATCGGCTTGATGTTCAGCGTGACGACGATGCCGAGCGCGAGACCGCTGAGCGTGCCGACGATCCCGATCAGGGCCCCGTTGATGAGGAAGACCCGCATCACCGTGCCGGGCGTCGCCCCCATGGTGCGCAGGATCGCGATGTCGCTCGACTTGTCGCGCACGAGCAGGATCAGGCCCGAGACGATGTTGAGCGTCGCCACCACCACGATCAGGCTGAGGATCAGGAACATCACGTTGCGCTCGACCTCCAGCGCCCCGAAGAAGGTGCGGTTGCGCTGGCGCCAGTCGGTGAGCAGCACCGAGCGCTCGGCGGCCATCTCCAGGGGCTCGCGCATGTCGGCAACCGCGTCGGCGTTGTCGAGGTAGATCTCGATCAGGCTGACGTCGCCCTCGCGGTTGAAGAAGGCCTGCGACTCGGCGAGCGGCATGAACACGAAGGTCGAGTCGAACTCCGTCATGCCAATCTCGAAGACCGCCTTGACGGTGTAGGCCTTGGTGCGGGGCGCGGTGCCGAAGGGCGTCGTCGCGCCCTTCGGCGTCGACAGCGTGATCTGGTCGCCCGCCTGCAGCCCGAGGCTCTCGGCGAGGCGGCGCCCGATGGCGACGCCGGAGCCCTCGTCGAAGCCCTCCAGCGTGCCGCCGCGCAGGTTCCGGGAAATCGCCCCGATCCTGTCGAGGTCCTCGCCCCGCACGCCGCGCACCAGGACGCCGCTGCCGCCATAGGGCGAGGAGGCGAAGGCCTGGCCCTCGACGAGGGGGATCGCCGCCCGCACGCCCGCGACCTTGGAGAGGCGCTCGGAGAGGTCGGCGTAGTCGGTGAAGAGCTTGTCGATCGGGGTGACGAAGACGTGGCCGTTGATGCCGACGATCTTGGTGAGGAGCTCGGTGCGGAAGCCGTTCATCACCGAGAGCACGATGATGAGGGTGGCGACGCCGAGCGCGATGCCCAGCACCGAGAAGAAGGCCACCACCGAGACGCCGCCGCCCCGGCGGCGGGCGCGCAGGTAGCGCCCCGCGATGATCCACTCGAAGGGCGCGAAGGGCGCGGTGGAGCCCGCCCGCAGGCCCGCCCGGATCCCCTTCAGCCGTCCGCTCAAGGCCGCCGCCACGCCCGCCATCGCCGCGGCCTCAGACGCGCCGGATGCGGGCCAGGAGATCGATCGGCGCGAGGGTCTCGCGCTCACCGCCGGCCCGGCGCTTCAGCTCGACCCGGCCCTCGGCGAGCCCCTTCGGCCCGACGATCACCTGCCAGGGCAGGCCGATCAGGTCGGCCGTGGCGAACTTGGCGCCCGGGCGCTCGTCCCGGTCGTCGTAGAGCACGCTGAGGCCGCCGGCCTCGAGCTGCGCCTGGATCTCGGCGCAGGCGGCGTCGGTGCCGGCATCGCCCACCTTGAGGTTGATCAGGGCCACGTCGAAGGGCGCGACCGCGTCGGGCCAGATGATGCCGCCCTCGTCGTGGCTCGCCTCGATGATCGCGGCGACGAGCCGGCTCGGCCCGATGCCGTAGGAGCCCATATGGACAGGCCGCTCGATCCCGTCCGGCCCCGCCACCTTCGCGCCCATCGGCTCGGAATACTTGGTGCCGAAGTAGAAGATATGGCCCACCTCGATGCCGCGCGCGGAGAGGCGGCTCGCCTCGGGCACCTCCGCGAAGGCATCGGGCTCGTGCATCTCGTCGGTGGCGGCGTAGTGCGAGGTCCAGGCGTCGACGATGCCCTGGAGGCCGGCGACATCCTCGAAATCCGTCGTGGCGGGCGGGATCTCGAAGTCCAGATAGGCCCGGTCGCAGAAGACCTCGCTCTCGCCGGTGCTCGCCAGGATGATGAACTCGTGGCTGAGGTCGCCACCGATCGGGCCCGTATCGGCCCGCATCGGGATGGCCTTGAGGCCGAGGCCCGCGAAGGTGCGCAGGTAGGCCACGAACATCCGGTTGTAGGCGTGACGCGCCCCGGCCTGGTCGAAGTCGAAGGAATAGGCGTCCTTCATCAGGAACTCGCGCGAGCGCATGGTGCCGAAGCGCGGGCGCACCTCGTCGCGGAACTTCCAGGAGATCTGGTAGAGGTTCTTCGGCAGGTCCTTGTAGGAGCGCACGCTCGCCCGGAAGATCTCGGTGATGACCTCCTCGGCGGTCGGGCCGTAGAGCATCTCGCGCTCGTGCCGGTCGGTGATGCGCAGCATCTCCTTGCCGTAGGCCTCGTAGCGTCCCGATTCCCGCCACAGCTCGGCCGACTGCACGGTCGGCATCAGGAGCTCGACGGCGCCCGAGCGGTCCTGCTCCTCACGGATCACCGCGCAGACCCGGTTGAGGACGCGCAGGCCGAGCGGCAGCCACGCGTAGATCCCGGCGGATTCCTGGCGGACGAGGCCCGCGCGCAGCATCAGGCGGTGCGAGACGATCTCGGCTTCCTTCGGCGTCTCGCGCAGGGTGGGCAGGAAGTAGCGGGAGAGACGCATGGCGGGCCTTGGTCGCGGGGTCGGAGACGGGCCGGCGGCGGGTGCGGCACGCCCGGGGCACACAACACATTGCACCGGGAAAACACAAGCACCGCGGCTCCTGGCCGCTCCCCGCACGTGCGTTTCGGCCTCACGACAGCCGCAGGTGAGCCATTTCGGCCCGATTTTCGGGGCCGAGGGGACCTTTCGCCGCCGTCCCGGCAAAAAAACGCAAATTTCTGCCTCGAACCGGGTGACAGCACGAATTCTTATTCCTATAAGCGGTGCCGCGATGGTCGCGCAGCCGTCCAGAGGCAGCGCACGGTCCGAGTCTTGGGAGGAACATCCAGCCGCCACGCAGCCAATGCGTAGGATAATTCAAGGCTGAGCCAGTCTCTACTCGTTTCAAAAGCAAGGCATTGTGCCTTGCTTTTTTATTTGCGCATTGATCGGGCCGTGGCGAGGTCCGGGGCTTCCTGTCCATCCAGCCCGTTCCGGCCGCCCAGGCGCGGATCCCGGCGGCCGGGCGGGATCCCGGGACCGGGAGGGCAAGTCGCGCCGTGTCGCCTGACGGCGAGGCGCCGGCCCGGCCTCAGGCCGGCATCGCCCCGGAGGGCGTCGTCTCCGGCGCACGCGCGCCCTCGCGGAGATTCGCGAGCGCGTAGGCCGCGATGCAGAGGTAGCAGACGACGGGGGCGCCGAGGGCGAGGCCGAGGCCGATATGGTCGGCCAGGAACCCGGTGACGACGGGCACCACCGCGCCGCCCACGATGGCCACGCAGACGATGCCGGCGCCCTGCGCGGTGCGCTCGCCGAGGCCGTCGATCGCCAGAGCGAAGATCGTCGGGAACATGATGGCGTTGGCGAGCCCCACGGCGAGCAGGGTCCAGGCGGCGAGCGGCCCGCTGGAGAGGCCCGAGACCGTCGCGAGCAGGCCCGCCGCGAAGGTGCAGGCCGCGAGCGCGGCGCCGGCCCGGACGCGGCGCAGCGCGACGCTGCCGACGATGCGCCCGATCAGGGCGCCGCCCCAGTAGAAGCTGAGCAGGTGGCCGGCGGTGGCGGGGTCGGCGCCGAGGACCCGCGGCTGCTCCAGGTAGCTCACCATCAAGGTTCCGATCGAGACCTCGGCGCCGACATAGAGGAAGATCGCCAGGGCTCCGAGGGCGAGGCGCGGGCGCCGCAGGAGGTCGAGGCCGAGCCCGTGCACCTGTCCGGCCCCGTCGCCCTCGCGCACCCAGGACCGCAGGGACCAGAACAGGACGGCGAGGCAGACCAGGCCGCCCGCGATCACGAGGAACGGCGTCTGCAGCACCGCGGCCTCGGCCTGGCGGGCGGCGGCGAGCGCCTCGGGCGAGAGCGCGGCGGGATCGGGCGGGGTGGCGGGGCCGTGCGAGAGGATCGCCCAGGCGCCGATGGCGGGCCCGACCGTGGTGCCGAGCGAGTTGAAGGTCTGGGCGAGAGTCAGCCGGCTCGGCGCCTGCGCGGCGGGGCCGAGCTTCGTCACCAGAGGATTGGCCGCGACCTGCAGCACGGCGATGCCCGAGGCCATCACGAACAGCGCCAGCAGGAAGAGCGGGTAGATCCCGAGCTTGGCGGCGGGCGTGAACATCAGGCCGCCCGCCGCCATCACGACGAGGCCGAGCACGAGGCCCCGCATGTAGCCGATCCGGGCGACGAGCAGGCCCGCCGGCAGCGAGACGACGGCGTAGGCGAGAAAGAAGCAGAACTGCGTCAGCGTCGCTTCCGCGTAGCTCAGCGCGAACAGGCTCTTGAGCTTCGGCGTGATGATGTCGACGAGGACGGTGGCGAGGCCCCAAGTGAAGAACAGGGCCAGCATGAAGGGCAGGAGCCAGCGGCTCCGGCCGACCGGCGCGTCGTCCCCGGTGCAAGCCTGCGCGGCGTCCGCCTGTGGCAGCATCGGCTCCTCCCGCTCCTCGCGGCACGTCGGGCGGGGAGCCTCGCGCGCCTTGTCACGGTTATCGGGAGCGGCCGGCGGCCTGTCAATCGAGGCTCAGGTTACAAACCCGCGAGCGGGAAGACCGCGAGGGCGGCGAGCAGGGCCGCCCCGGCGAAGAGGGTCGTCCACACGGCCTTCTCGCGCAGGCGCGGGGCGGCCGGGGCGCCGGGATCCTGGCCCGGCACGATCCGCTCGGGCGCCGTCTCGGGCTGGTTGCGCAGGGGCAGGATCGCGAAGAGGAGCGTCCACCACAGCACGAAGTAGAGGGCGATCGCGCCGCCCACCGTGAGCTTGAACAGGCCCACGGCCACAGCCACGAAGGCGGCGGCGAGGAGGAGGACGACCCCGAGCGTGCGCGGGGTGGTGCGGGCGATCGCGTGCATGGCGGAGCCGTCGGGCCTCAGACCTGCTCGAGCTCGACCAGAGTGCCGAGGAAGTCCTTCGGGTGCAGAAACAGGACCGGCTTGCCGTGGGCGCCGATGCGCGGCTCGCCGGTGCCGAGGACGCGCGCGCCCTGGCCCTTGAGCCGGTCGCGGGCGGCCAGGATGTCGTCCACCTCGTAGCAGACGTGGTGGATGCCGCCGCCCGGGTTGCGCTCGACGAAGCCCTCGATCGGCGAGCCCTGGCCGAGCGGGGCCATCAGCTCGATCTTGCTGTTGGGCAGTTCGACGAACACCACGGTGACGCCGTGCTCGGGCTGCGGCAGCGGCTCCGAGAGCTTGGCGCCGAGCGTGTCGCGGTAGACGGCACAGGCCGCCTCGAGATCCCGCACCGCGATGGCCACGTGGTTGAGCCGCCCGATCATGCTGTCCGCTCCCTGCTGTCGTTCTCCCCTCCCCCCTTGCCGGGGGGAGGCAACGTCGGTGACACTCCTATCACACCTCCACCACCTGCACGTGGCAGGCGGGCTTCTTGCCCCAGGCCTCGTTGACGCCGGTGCGGATGGCGCGGTCGACGGCCTTCTCGACACCGTCCGCGTCGCGCCGCTTGCCCTTCGAGAGGCCCGAGAGGGTGCGCGTGACGATGTCGACCACGGTGTCGATCAGGGGCTCGCCGTCGCGGCCGCGGTTCGGCAGGCCGATGATGTCGACTGCGGGCTCGCCCATCACCTCGCCCGTCTCGTCGATCGCGATGGCCACCGAGACGAGGCCGGCCTGCGCGAGCTTGCGCCGCTCGGGGATGGCGCGGTCCTTGTCGTCGATCAGGACGTTGCCGTCCTTGAACAGGCGGCCGGCCTTGACGTGGTCGACCACCTCGGGCGTGCCCGGCGCGAGGCGGATCAGGCTGCCGTTGCGGGCCTTGACGACGTTCGACACGCCCTGCGCGCGGGCGAAGCGCGCGTGCTCGTCGAGGTGAAGCGCCTCGCCGTGGACCGGGATCGCCGTCCGCGGCCGGGTCCAGGCATACATCTCGGCCATCTCGTCCCGGCGCGGGTGGCCCGAGACGTGGACGAGCTCGGTCCGGTCGGTGATCACCTCGACCCCCTGGTTGACGAGGTCGTTGATGATGGCGCCGACGTCGCGCTCGTTGCCGGGAATGGCGCGCGAGGAGAAGATCACGCGGTCGCCCCCGGTCAGCCTGATGGCCGGATGGTCGTTGCGGGAGACCCGCGCGAGTGCGGCCCGGGCCTCGCCCTGGGAGCCCGTCAGCAGCGCCACGACCTTGTCGCGGGGCAGCTGGCCGTAGCTGTCGGCGCTGCGAAATTCCGGCAGGCCGTCGAGGTAGCCGCACTCGCGGGCGACGTCGATGACCCGGTCCATGGCGCGCCCGACCGCGACGACCTGGCGCCCGCAGGATTGGGCGGCCTCCGCCACGGCGCGGATGCGGGCGACGTTCGATGCGAAGGTCGTCACCGCGACCCGGTTCGGCGCGTCGGCGATGAGGCGGCCCAGGGTCGCGGCGACCTCGGCCTCGCTCGGCGAGCGGCCCTCGCGCACGACGTTGGTGGAATCGCAGACGAGAGCCAGGATGCCCTCGTCGCCGAGGCGGCGGAAGGCGGCCTCTTCGGTGACGTCGCCGAGGATCGGCGTCGCGTCGAGCTTCCAGTCGCCCGTGTGGACGACGAGCCCGTGACTGGTCCGGATCGCGACCGCGTTCGATTCGGGGATCGAGTGCGAGACCGGCACGAACTCGATCCCGAAGGGCCCGACCGTGACGGGGCGGCCGGGCCGGATCTCCTTGAGCTCGACCTTCGGTGCGCCGGGCTCGCCGAGCCGGCGGGTCTCCAGCAGGTTCTTGGCGAAGCGCGTCGCGTAGACCGGCACGCGCAGGCGCGGCCACAGCTCGCTGATCGCCCCGATATGGTCCTCGTGCGCGTGGGTGATGAAGATGCCGAGAAGGTCGGCCTTGCGCTCCTCGATGAAGGACAGGTCCGGGAACATGAGGTCGATGCCCGGCATCGCCTCCTCGCCCGCGAAGCCCATGCCGCAATCGACCATGATCCATTTCCGGCGCTTCTCCGGGCCGAACCCGTAGAGCGCCGCGTTCATCCCGATCTCGCCCACGCCGCCGAGCGGCAGGAAGACGAGCTCGTCTTGCCCTGTCGTCATCAAGTCCAACCCAAACTCACGCCGCCGTCGCGGCCGCCCCGAAATGCACCTCGCCCGCCGTCACGGTCCTGCGCGTGCCGTCCGGGGCGAGGATCACGAGCCGCCCCCCCTCGTCGATCGTGTCGAACAGGCCTTCGAGCGTCTCGGTGCCGGTGCGGACCCCTATCCGCGATCCGAGTCCGGCGGCTCGCGCCAGCCAGCGCGCGCGAATGCCCGCGAAATTCCGTCCGCCGTCCCAGAGGCGTGCCGCCTCGGTGACATGTTTCGAGAGGGATTCAAGGACTTTCTCGGGTCCCGTCCCGCCTCCCAAGGCCGCGAGGGCGATCGCCGGGTAGGCCAGACCCTCGGGCGCCGCCGCCACGTTGACCCCGAATCCGACCGCCACGGCACGCCGCCCGCCGGGCAGCACCTCCGCCTCCAGCAGGATTCCGGCGAGCTTGGCGCCGCCGGCCACGACGTCGTTCGGCCATTTCAGGGCGATAGATCGGGAGGCGGCCCCCGAACTGAAGCCCGGCACGGTGCCGCAGGCCTCGTCGAGGGCGGCGGCCAGGGCGATGCCCGCCACGAAGCCCAGCGTCGCGACCCGGTCCGGATCGACGCCCGCGACCGGCCAGAGCAGGCTCGCGGCGAGGTTGCCGGGCAGCGACGTCCAGGCATTGCCGCGCCGGCCGCGCCCGGCCTCCTGGCGGCGGGCGACGACCCAGAGCGGCCCGGTCTCGCCCGCGCGCGCGCGTTCCAGCGCCTCGGTGTTGGTGGAGCCGAGGCTGTCGTGGACGTGGAGGCGGTGACCCGCGGCCCGGGCCGCGCCGCTGAGCCGGTAGCCCAACGCCGTCAGAACAGCGACCGCGCCGCGGCGTCCGCCGCCCCCTTGAGCGGCCCCGGCAGCAGGAAGAACAGGATCACGACGACGCTCGACACCCCGAGCACGATGCGCAGGCCCGGCGCCATCGCCTCGTAGGGCGCCCGGCCCTCGTCGAAGTACATCACCTTGACGATGCGCAGGTAGTAGTAGGCGCCGACCACGCTCGTCACCACGCCGATGACCGCGAGCGTCACCAGGCCCGCCTTGATGGCGGCGGCGAAGACGTAGAACTTCGCGAAGAAGCCGGCGAGCGGCGGGATGCCGGCCAGCGAGAACATCATCATGGCGAGGCAGAAGGCCAGGACCGGGTGGGTCCGCGAGAGCCCCGAGAGGTCGTCGATCGTCTCGAACATCTCGTTGCGGCGGCGGAGCGACAGGATGACCGCGAAGGCGCCGAGCGTCATGGCGAGATAGATGATCATGTAGATCACCACGCCCTGCACGCCCTCCTGAGAGCCGGCGGCGAGCCCGATCAGCGCGTAGCCGATGTTGCCGATCGAGGAATAGGCCATCAGGCGCTTGATGTTGCGCTGTCCGATCGCCGCGAAGGAGCCGAGCGCCATCGAGGCGATCGCGATGAAGACGATGATCTGCTGCCAGATCGCCGTCACGTCCGGGAAGGCCCCGATGAAGACCCGCACCGTCATGGCGACGGCCGCCATCTTGGGCGCCGAGGCGAAGAAGGCGGTCACCGGGGTCGGCGATCCCTCGTAGACGTCCGGCGTCCACATGTGGAACGGCACGGCCGACATCTTGAAGGCGACGCCGGCGGCCACGAACACGATGCCGAGCACGATGCCGAAGCCGGCCTCGCCGTGCAGCGCCGAGACGATGCCGGGGAACGAGACGGTGCCCGTGAAGCCGTAGACGAGCGACGCCCCGTAGAGGAGCATGCCGGACGAGAGCGCGCCGAGCACGAAGTACTTCAGGCCGGCCTCCGTCGACTTCAGGTCGTCGCGGTGGAAGGCCGCGATGACGTAGGCGGCGAGCGATTGCAGCTCTAGGCCGAGATAGAGCGCGATGAGGTCGTTGGCCGAGGCCATCACCATCATGCCGATGGTGCAGAGCACGATCAGGATCGGGAACTCGAACCGGTCGATGCGCTCGCGCTGGAAGTAGTCGCGCGAGAGCAGGATGGTCGCGGCCGAGCCGAGCAGGATCAGGCCCTTCATCACCCGCGAGAAGGAATCCGAGATGAAGGCGCCCGACAGGGTCGTGACCTTCAGGCCGGCGGGCTGCGTGACCACGACGAAGAAGGCGAGGACGAGGAGGAGCAGCGCGCCGACGTTGACGCCCTCCACCGAGCGCTCGCCCCGGAAGGCGCCGTAGAGGATCAGGACCATCACGCCGATGCCGAGGATCAGCTCGGGCAGGAGCGGCGCGAGGGTGGGCAGGACTGTGTTGGCGGCGTGCATGGGAAACCCGTTCAGCGCGCGATCGGCAGCGCGGCGGCCGCGGTCTGCGTGTTCGAGAGGGCGGTCTTGATGCTCGTCATCAGCGCCTCGGTCGAGGGCGCGAAGGTGTCGAGGATCGGGGCCGGGTGGACGCCGTAGTAGATCGTCAGGGCGACGAGCGGGGCGAGGATCAGCTTCTCGCGGTTGTCGAGATCGAGGATGCCCCGGAGCGAGGGCTTCTCGAGCTTGCCGAAGATCACCCGGGCATAGAGCCAGAGGGCGTAGCCCGCCGACAGGATGATGCCGAAGACCGAGAAGAAGGCCACCGTCGGGTTCGCCCTGAAGGCGCCCGTCATCGCCAGGAACTCGCCGACGAAGCCCGACGTGCCCGGCAGGCCGACATTGGCCATGGTGAACACCATCATGGCCACCGCGTAGAGCGGCATCCGATTCACGAGGCCGCCATAGGCCGCGATCTCGCGGGTGTGCATGCGGTCGTAGACGACGCCGACGCAGAGGAAGAGCGCGCCCGAGACGATGCCGTGCGAGATCATCAGGAAGAGCGCGCCCTGGATGCCCTGCTCGTTCAGGGTGAACAGGCCGAGCGTCACGAAGCCCATATGGGCGACCGACGAGTAGGCGATCAGCTTCTTGATGTCGGTCTGCATCATGGCGATCAGCGAGGTGAAGATGATCGCGATGATGGAGAGCGCGAAGACGAGCGGCGCGAAGCTCTGCGAGGCGTCCGGGAACATCGGCAGCGAGACCCGGATGAAGCCGTAGCCGCCCATCTTGAGGAGGATGCCCGCCAGGATCACCGAGCCCGCGGTCGGCGCCTCGACGTGGGCGTCGGGAAGCCAGGTATGGACCGGCCACATCGGCATCTTCACCGCGAAGGAGGCGAAGAAGGCGAGCCAGAGCCAGGTCTGCATCTGCGTCGGGAAGCGTGTCTGCAGGAGCGTCGGGATGTCGGTGGTGCCGGCCTGCCAGTACATCGCCATGATGGCGAGCAGCATCAGCACCGAACCGAGCAGCGTGTAGAGGAAGAACTTGAAGCTCGCGTAGATGCGCCGCTTGCCGCCCCAGATGCCGATGATGAGGAACATCGGGATCAGGCCGGCCTCGAAGAACAGGTAGAACAGCACCAGGTCGAGGGCCTGGAACACGCCGATCATCGTGGTCTCGAGGACGAGGAAGGCGACGAAGTACTCCTTCACCCGGCTCTCGATCGCGTGCCACGAGGCGCCGATGCAGAACGGCATCAGGAAGGTGGTCAGCAGGATCAGCGGCATCGAGAAGCCGTCGACGCCGAGCTTGAACCGGATCGTGTCGGCGAGCCAGGCATGGCTCTCGACGAGCTGGAAGCTCGACGAAGTCGCGTCGTAGCGTCCCCAGGCCACGAGCGAGAGCAGGAAGGTGACGATGGTGGTCGCGAGCGCCGCCCAGCGGGCGTTGCGCTTCACGCTCTCCTCCTCGCCGCTCAGCGTCAGGATGAAGGCCGCGCCCGCGAGCGGAACGATGAGGAGGCCGGAGAGGATGCCGAGGCCGAACATCAGCGGAGGTTCCCGTTCTTCTCAGCGCCGGCCATCAGTGCCCGCCCTTCGGCAGGCCGGACATCAGGTACCAGCTGATCAGGCCCGCGACGCCGACCAGCATGACGAAGGCGTAGTGGTAGACGTAGCCGGTCTGGAAGCGGACGACGCCGCGGGTCACGTCCACCACGCGGGCGGCGATGCCGTCCGGGCCGAGCCCGTCGATGACGCGCCCGTCGCCTTCCTTCCAGAGGAACAGGCCGAAATCCTTGGCCGGGCGCACGAAGATCCGGTCGTAGATCTCGTCGAAGTACCACTTGTTCAGGAGGAAGCGGTACAGGAGCGGCTGCTGGGCGGCCAGCCGCGCCGGCAGCTCCGGCCGGCGGATGTACATCCAGAAAGCCAGCACGAAGCCGAGCACCAGCATGATGAAGGGCGAGGCCGAGACCCAGCCCGGGACATGGTGGATGTCGTGCATGATGTGGTTGTCGGGACCGTGCGCCAGCGCGTGGCCCCAGAAGGCCTCCATGCCCTCGCCGATGAAGCGGTCCTTGAAGATCAGGCCGGCGAAGAGCGCCCCGAAGGCGAGCACCGCGAGCGGGATCGTCATCACGAGCGGGCTCTCGTGCGGGGTGTGCGGGTGATGGTCGTGATGCTCGATGGCGCTGTGCGAGGCCGGCTCGACGTCGTGGCCATGATCGTCGTGGGCGACGCCCTCGTGGTGGCCCGGCAGGCCGTCGGCCTCGTGCGCCATCGCGTGGGCCGCGCCCGCATGGGCGTGGACCGGCGCGGCAAGCGCGTCGTCGTGGTGGCCGTGCCCGGCCCAGCGGGCCGGACCCTCGAAGGTCATGAAGAACAGGCGCCAGGAATAGAAGGAGGTGAAGAAGGCCGCGATCACGGTCGCCAGGAAGGCGAGCGTGTGGCCCGGCCGCGTCGAGGCGTAGGCCGCCTCGATGATCGCGTCCTTCGAGTAGTAGCCGGCCGTCCAGGGGAAGCCGATCAGCGCGAGCGTGCCGACCGCCATCATGACGGTGGTGAAGGGGATGTAGCGGCGCAGGTCGCCCATGTTCCGCATGTCCTGCTCGTGGTGCATCGCGTGGATGACCGAGCCGGCCCCGAGGAACAGCAGCGCCTTGAAGAAGGCGTGGGTGAACAGGTGGAAGATTCCGGCCGAGTAGGCGCCGACGCCGAGCGCGACGAACATGTAGCCGAGCTGCGAGCAGGTCGAGTAGGCGATCACCCGCTTGATGTCGTTCTGCACGAGGCCGATCGTGGCGGCGAAGAAGGCGGTGATGCCGCCGATGACGGTGACGACGACGAGGGCGTCCGGCGCCAGCTCGAAGAGCGGGGACAGGCGCGCCACCATGAACACGCCGGCCGTCACCATGGTGGCGGCGTGGATCAGCGCCGAGACCGGGGTCGGGCCTTCCATGGCGTCCGGCAGCCAGGTGTGCAGCAGGAACTGCGCCGACTTGCCCATCGCGCCCATGAACAGGAGCAGGCAGGCGAGCGTCAGCGCGTGCCAGTCGTGGCCGAGGAAGTGGAACTGCGCGTCCTTGAGCTCGTTCACGCGCGGGAAGATGCCGTCGAAGGCGACCGAGCCGAACAGGACGAACACGAGGAAGATGCCGAGCGAGAAGCCGAAATCGCCGACGCGGTTGACGATGAAGGCCTTCATGGCCGCGGCGTTCGCCGAGGGCTTCTCGTACCAGAAGCCGATCAGCAGGTAGGATGCGAGGCCGACGCCCTCCCAGCCGAAGAACATCTGCACGAGATTGTCGGCCGTCACCAGCATCAGCATGGTGAAGGTGAACAGCGACAGGTAGGCGAAGAAGCGCGGCCGGTGCGGATCCTCCTCCATGTAGCCGATGGAGTAGAGGTGGACGAGGGTCGAGACGGTCGTGACGACGACGAGCATCACCCGGGTGAGCGTGTCGATCCGGAACGCCCAGTCGACCGTCATGTCGCCGGCCGTGAACCAGGTCGCGACCTGCACGCGCGTCGCGTGGTCGCCCCCTTCGAAGAAGACGCCCCAGGAGAGCAGCGCGGAGAAGGCGAGGCAGCCTGTCGTGATGTACTCGCAGGCCCGCGCGCCGAGGAGGCGGCCGAACAGGCCGGCGACGAGCGCGCCGATGAGGGGGAAGAAGACGATCGCGTGATACATCGTTCTTTAGCGTCCGGCCTCGCGGAGCGCGCGTCGCGCCCCGCGTGAAGGTCCAAGGGTCAGGCTGAGCGGGATCGCCCCGTCAGCCCTTCATCATGCTGACGTCCTCGACCGCGATGGACCCGCGGTTTCGGAAGAACACGACGAGGATGGCGAGGCCGATCGCGGCCTCCGCGGCGGCGACCGTGAGGACGAACAGCGCGAAGACCTGGCCGGTGATGTCGTTGAGGTGGGTGGAGAAGGCCACGAGGTTGATGTTCACGGCGAGCAGGATCAGCTCCACCGACATCAGGATCACGATGACGTTCTTGCGGTTGATGAAGATGCCGAGCACGCCGAGCGTGAACAGGATCGCGGCGACCGTGAGGTAGTGGCTCAGTCCGATCATCGTCTGTCCCGTGTCTCCGAGCGAACTCTCCTCCCCCCCGCAGGGAGGGAGGATCTCAAACCTCGACGCCCTGGCGGGAGGGCACCGCGCGGGTCTCGACCGCCATGCCCTGCGTGCGGGCATTCTGGACGGCGATGTTCTGGCGCTTCACGCCCGGCCGGTCGCGCAGCGTCAGCACGATGGCGCCGATCATAGCGACGAGGAGCACGAGGCCCGCGATCTGGAAGAAGTAGGCGTATTCCGTGTAGAGCACGCGCCCGAGCGCGGCGGTGTTGGTGAAGCTCTCGCCCGCCGCGACGTTGCCGAGCGGCGCCTGCACGAGGCCCGGGTCGATCGTCCAGGAGCCCACCACGAGGATGAGCTCGATCAGGAAGATCGCGCCGATCAGCGCGCCCACCGGCAGGTATTGCTGGAAGCCCTGGCGCAGCTCGGCGAAATCGACGTCGAGCATCATCACCACGAAGAGGAACAGCACCGCGACCGCGCCGACATAGACGACGACCAGGATCATCGCCAGGAACTCGGCGCCCATCAGGACGAAGAGGCCGGCGGCGTTCACGAAGGCGAGAATCAGGAACAGCACCGAGGCCACGGGATTGCGCGAGGCGATCACCATGAAGCCCGAGGCGATCGCGACGCCCGCGAACAGGTAGAAGAAGGCGGCGGCTGCGGTCATGCTGTGTCGGATTCAGCCGCGCGGGGCGGCCCCTTCTGCCGTCAGTGAGCCAACGGCCGCACCGGCGGCCCGTCTATAGATCCCGGCCTTGCGGCGCACAACCCGAACCCGCGCGGGGGCGGGTAGCAGGCGGGCGGCCGAGGAAGGCGTGAAACCCGCGCCGGTGCCGACGCGGGGATCCGGTCAGCGGTAGGGCGCATCCATCGCGATGTTGCGGGCGATCTCGCGCTCCCAGCGGTCGCCGTTCAGGAGGAGCTTCTCCTTGTCGTAGAGGAGTTCCTCCCGGGTCTCGACCGAGAACTCGAAATTCGGCCCCTCGACGATGGCATCGACCGGGCAGGCCTCCTGGCACATGCCGCAATAGATGCACTTCACCATGTCGATGTCGTAGCGCGTCGTGCGCCGCGTGCCGTCGTTGCGGCGGGGGCCCGCCTCGATGGTGATGGCCTGGGCCGGGCAGATCGCCTCGCAGAGCTTGCAGGCGATGCAGCGCTCCTCGCCGTTGGGGTAGCGGCGCAGCGCGTGCTCGCCGCGGAAGCGCGGACCGCGGTGGCCCATCTCGAAGGGGTAGTTGATCGTCGCCTTCGGCTTGAAGAAGTACTTCATGGCGAGGATGAACCCCGACACGAACTCCTTGAGCAGCAGACCCTTGGCGACCTGATCGAGCTTCATGGCGCGATCTCCGAACTGGTGTGGCTCAGGCGCCCGGCGCGAGGCCGGTGAGCTTGAGGACGAAGGCGACGACGACGACCGAGATCAGCGAGAGGGGCAGGAAGACCTTCCAGCCGAGCCGCATGAGCTGGTCATAGCGGTAGCGGGGCACCATGGCCTTCACCATGGCGATCATGAAGAACAGGAAGCTTGCCTTGATCGCGAACCAGATCACGCCCGGCACCCAGGTGAAGGGCGCGAACGGGATCGGCGAGAGCCAGCCGCCGAGGAACAGCACCGTGCCGAGCGCGCACATGGTCATGATGGCCACGTACTCGCCGAGCATGAAGAGCAGGTAGGGCGTGGAGGAATACTCCACCATGTAGCCGGCCACGAGCTCGGATTCGGCCTCCGGCAGGTCGAAGGGCGGCCGGTTCGTCTCGGCGAGCGCCGAGATGAAGAACACCACGAACATCGGGAACAGCCAGAGCCAGTACCAGCCGAACAGGCCGAGCGCGGTGTCCTGCGCGAGGACGATGCGCGAGAGGTTGAGCGAGCCGGCGCAGAGCAGCACGCAGATGATCACGAAGCCGAGCGAGACCTCGTAGGAGATCATCTGCGCGGCCGAGCGCAGCGCGCCGAGGAAGGCGTATTTCGAGTTCGAGGCCCAGCCGCCCATGATGACGCCGTACACCCCGAGGGAGGAGATCGCGAAGATGTAGGTGATGCCGACATTGATGTCGGCGATCGCCCATCCTTCCGCGAGCGGGATCACCGCCCAGGAGGCGAGCGCGAGCGTCGCGAAGACGAGGGGCGCCAGCAGGAAGATGCCCTTGTTGGCGCCCGCCGGGATCACCGGCTCCTTGAGGACGAACTTCAGGAGGTCCGCGAAGGATTGCAGCAGGCCCCAGGGGCCGACCACGTTGGGCCCTCGCCGGAGCTGCACCGCCGCCCAGATCTTGCGGTCGGCGAGCAGCGCGTAGGCGATGAAGACGAGGAGCAGCGCCAGGAGCACGAAGCTCTTCAGCGCGATCAGGAGGACGGTGCCGAGCACTTCCCAGAAGGTCATCGGAGCGGTGCCTTATTCCGCGGCCTCGAGCGCGCGCCCGCGGGCGAGGCTCGAGCACTCGGCGAGCACCCGCGAGGCGCGGGCGATCGGGTTGGTGAAGTAGAAGTCGAGGATCGGCGAGCGGAAGGCGTCGCGGGCGGGCGTGCCCCCGAGCGCGCTGAGCCGGTCGAGCGCCGCGGCGGCGTCGGAGGGCTCGGCCGCGTCGACCGCGGCGAGGTGCGGGTGGTCGGCGTAGAGCGCCCGGCGCAGGGCCGCGAGCGAATCGTAGGGCAGGCGCTTTCCGAGCACGTCGGACAGGGCGCGCAGGATCGCCCAGTCCTCGCGGGCATCGCCCGGCGGGAAGGAGGATCGGTTCGCCCACTGCACGCGACCCTCGAGGTTCACGTAGGTGGCGTTCTTCTCGGTATAGGCCGCGCCGGGCAGGATCACGTCTGCGCGCGCGGCGCCGCGGTCGCCGTGCGTGCCCTGGTAGATCACGAAGGCGCCCGGCGCGATCTCGACCTCGTCGGCGCCGAGGTTGAAGACCACGTCGAGGGCGCCCGGCGCCGTCATGCCGGCGAGGTCGAGGCCCCCCTCCCCCGGCACGAAGCCGAGATCGAGGGCGCCGACGCGGGCGGCGGCCGTGTGGAGCACGCCGAAGCCGTTCCATCCCGGCGTGACCGCGCCGATCTCCTTCGCGAGCGCGGCGGCCGCCGCCAGGATCGCGGCGCCGTCGGGACGCGCGAGCGCGCCGATGCCGACGATCACGAGGGGCCTGGCCGCGCCCTTCAGCGTGTCGGCGAAGCTGTGGTTCCCCGCCGCGAGATCGGCCAGCGTGTCGGGGCCGGCGCCGAGATGGACATGGGGATAGGTGAGGTCCGCGGCCTCGCCGATGAGACCCACCGGCAGCGGCCCCATGCGCCAGCGCTTGCGGATGCGGGCATTGAGGAGCGAGGCCTCGATGCGCGGGTTGGCGCCGACGAGGAGGATCGCGTCCGCCTCCTCGATGCCGGGGATCGTCGGACCGAACGTGTAGGCGGCCCGGCCCCAGGCCGGGTCGAGCGCCTCGCCGGCCTGGCGGCAGTCGAGGTTCGTCACGCCCAGCGCCGTCATCAGGCCCCTCAGCGCGTAGGTCTCCTCCACCGCGGCGAGGTCGCCGACGAGGGCGCCGACGCGCTTTGGATCGATGCCCTTCATGCGGGCGGCGATGGCCGAGAAAGCCTCGCCCCATGAGGCGGGGCGCAGGCGCCCGTTCTCGCGCAGGTACGGTCGGTCGAGCCGCTGCAGGCGCAGGCCGTCGACGGCGTGGCGGGTCTTGTCGGAGATCCACTCCTCGTTGATCGCCTCGTTGACGCGCGGCTCGATCTGCATGACCTCGCGGCCGCGGGAATCGACGCGGATCGCCGAGCCCACCGCGTCCATCACGTCGACCGAATCGGTCTTGGTCAGCTCCCAGGGACGGACATTGTAGCTCTGCGGCTTGTGGACGAGGGCGCCGACCGGGCAGAGGTCGGCGACGTTGCCCTGCAGCTCCGAGTGCATCGCCTGCTCGAGATAGCTCGTGATCTCCATGTCCTCGCCGCGCCCAATCGCGCCGAGATCCGGCACGCCGGCGACCTCGGCGAGGAAACGCACGCAGCGGGTGCAGTGGATGCAGCGGTTCATGGCGGTCCGCACCAGCGGGCCGATATACTTCTCCTCGACGGCGCGCTTGTTCTCGCCGTAGCGGGTCGAGTCGACGCCGTAGGCCATGGCCTGGTCCTGCAGGTCGCAATGGCCGCCCTGGTCACAGATCGGGCAGTCGAGCGGGTGGTTGATGAGGAGGAACTCCATCACCCCCTCGCGGGCCTTCTTGGTCGTGCCGGAGCGCGTCAGCACCTCCGGCGGCTCGCCGTTGGGGCCGGGCCGGCAATCCTTCACCGCGTAGGCGCAGGAGGCGACGGGCTTCGGCGCCCCTTTGAGCTCAACGAGGCACATCCGGCAATTGCCGGCGATCGACAGGCGCTCGTGGAAGCAGAAGCGCGGGATCTCCGCGCCCGCGACCTCGCAGGCCTGGAGCAGGGTGTACTCGGCCGGGACATCGACCTCGGTGCCGTCGACGACGATCTTGGTCATACGTGCTTCTCGGTCTCGAACTTCATCGCGACGGGTGGGTTCACTCCGCCGCCATCGGCACGGGGTCGCTGTGCGGGTTGGCGCTGTAGCGGTCGATCCGCTTCTCGATCTCGGGCCGGAAGTGCCGGATCAGGCCCTGGATCGGCCAGGCCGCGGCGTCGCCGAGCGCGCAGATCGTGTGGCCCTCGATCTGCTTCGTGACGTCGAACAGCATGTCGATCTCGCGCTTCTGCGCGCGGCCTTCGGCCATGCGCAGCATCACGCGCCACATCCAGCCCGTGCCCTCGCGGCAGGGCGTGCACTGGCCGCAGCTCTCGTGCTTGTAGAAATAGGCGATGCGGGCGATCGCCTGGACGATGTCGGTGGAGCGGTCGAGCACGATCACCGCCGCGGTGCCGAGGCCGGAGCCGAGGGCGCGCAGCGTGTCGAAGTCCATCTTGGCGTCGATGATCTGCTCGGCCGGGACGAGCGGCACCGAGGAACCGCCGGGAATCGAGCAGAGCAGGTTGTCCCAGCCGCCGCGCATGCCGCCGCAATGCTTGTCGATCAGCTCCCGGAACGTGATCCCGAGTTCTTCCTCGACATTGCAGGGTTTGTTCACGTGGCCGGAGACGCAGAACAGCTTCGTGCCGGTGTTGTTCTTGCCCCCCAACCCCGCGAACCAGGCGCCGCCCCGGCGCAGGATGGCGCCGGCCACCGCGATCGACTCGACGTTGTTGACCGTCGTCGGGCAGCCGTAGAGGCCCATATTCGCCGGGAACGGGGGCTTCAGGCGCGGCATGCCCTTCTTGCCCTCGAGGCTCTCGAGCAGCGCCGTCTCCTCGCCGCAGATATAGGCGCCCGCGCCGTGGTGGACGTAGATGTCGAAGGGATAGCCGTGCACGTTGTCCTGGCCGACGAGCCGGGCCTCGTAGGCCTCGTCGACGGCCCGCTGGAGCGCGTGCTTCTCCGCCACGTACTCGCCGCGGATGTAGACGTAGCAGGCATGCGCGTTCATCGCGAAGGACGCGAGCATGCAGCCCTCGATCAGGAGGTGCGGGTCGTGCCGCATAATCTCCCGGTCCTTGCAGGTGCCGGGCTCCGACTCGTCGGCGTTGACGACGAGGTAGTGCGGGCGCCCGTCGGACTTCTTGGGCATGAAGGACCATTTGAGGCCCGTGGGGAAGCCGGCGCCGCCGCGGCCGCGCAGCCCCGAGGCCTTCATCTCCTCGATGATCCAGTCGCGGCCCATCTCGAGGAGGAACTTGGTTCCGTCCCAGGCGCCGCGCTTCCTGGCGGCTTCGAGCCCCGGCGAGTGCAGGCCGTAGAGGTTGGTGAAGATGCGATCCTGATCGGAGAGCATGTCAGGTCCTCACTGCTCGGATCGGCTCAGAGCCTGAGCCTGCCCCACCCAATCCTCGCGGTCGATCCGCCCCGGGAAGGCCAGGTAGGTGCCGACCCAGGCGATCTCGGGCTGAGTCCAGGCGGCGATCTGGTCGAAATGGTAGATGCCGAGCGCGTGCAGGCGCCGCTCGTTGCCGGGGCCGACGCCCTTGATGCGCGTCAGCGCATCGGGCGTGCCGGCCCGCGCCGCATCGAGGCCCCGGGGACGCGTGCCGACGGCGTCGGCCTTCTGCTCGGGGCTCGCATCCTTCGGCAGCTCGGCGAGCTTCGCCTCGATTCGGCTCTCCTCGGCCTCGGCCGCGATCTCGCCCTCGCTGGCGCCGGGGGCGACGGGCTGGGGCGGAACCTCGCCGCGCTTCAGCGCCGATTGCGCGCCGGCCTCGGCCGCCGCCGGCTCGCCCGCGGCGACGCGCTCGGCCGGCGTGTCGAGGACGGGGGCGTCGGTAGGACGGGCCTCCCCGTGCTTGGCGGTCGAGTGCCCGCGCTCGGCCGCGTCGGCCCGGTCCTCGGGCTTCACCGGCGTCTCGCCCGCGGCGGCGCGCTGGGCCGGAGCGTCGGTCACGGGGCGCTCGACGGCGCGGCCGGCATCGGGCCGGGCCGGCTTCGGGTCGCTGGCCGCGCGCTGCTCGCTCGAGGCGGCCTCGTCGTTGGCCGGAGTGCCCTCGCCGCCGTTCTCGAAGCGCTTGCGCCACGCGCCGATGCGCGAGCCGTCGAACAGGCCCGGGTCCTGCAGCGTGTTCACCGCGCCCTGCGGCTCGGAGGAGTGCCGGCCGGTCTGCGAGCCGACCTTCACGGGGCGTCCGGCCGCGAGGTCGTCCATCAGCTTGCCGAGGGATTCGGGCGTCAGGTCCTCGTAATAGTCGTGGTTGATCTGCGCCATCGGGGCGTTGCAGCAGGCGCCGAGGCACTCGACCTCGAGCCAGGAGAAGTTGCCGTCGGGGCTGACATGGCCGGGCGGCCCAAGCCGCTCCTGCAGCATCGCCTTGAGTTCGCGCGCGCCGCAGGAATCGCACGGCACCGTGCCGCAGACCTGGATCCAGTAGCGGCCGACCGGCTCGAGCGCGAACATCGTGTAGAAGGTCGCCACCTCGAGCACGCGGATATGCGGCATGCCGAGCTGGTCGGCGACCGCCTCGATCGCCTTTTGGGGCAACCAGCCGCCGTTCTGCTCCTGCGCCTTCCACAGCAGCGGGATGACGGCCGAGGCCTGGCGCCCCTCCGGATACTTGCCGATCTGCCCCTCGGCCCATTCGGCGTTCTGAGGAGTGAACGCGAAGCTCTCGGGCTGCTCGGCGGCGGGGGCTAGTCTGCGGTTTGCCATCTGTCGAAAAGCCTTCAGCGGTCCACTTCGCCGAACACGATGTCGAGCGTGCCGAGCACGCAGGACACGTCGGCCAGCATGTGGCCGCGGCACATCCAGTCCATTGCCTGCAGATGGGCGAAGCCCGGCGCGCGGATCTTGCAGCGGTAGGGCTTGTTGGTGCCGTCCGAGACGAGATAGACGCCGAACTCGCCCTTCGGCGCCTCGACGGCCGCGTAGACCTCGCCCTCGGGCACGTGGAAGCCCTCGGTGTAGAGCTTGAAATGGTGGATGAGCGCCTCCATCGAGCGCTTCATCTCGCGCCGGGGCGGCGGCGCCACCTTGCCGTCGAGCGCCGCGATCGGGCCCTGCCCCGTCGGCTCGCGGAGCTTGGCGATGCACTGCTTCATGATGCGCACGGACTGGCGCATCTCCTCCATGCGGATGACCTGGCGATCGTAGGTGTCGCCGTTCTTCCCCACGGGGACGTCGAACTCCATCTCCTCGTAGGCCTCGTAGGGCTGGGACTTGCGCAGGTCCCACGGGATGCCGGAGCCGCGCACCATCACGCCGGAGAAGCCCCAGGCCATCGCCTCGTCGACCGAGACGATCCCGATGTCGACGTTGCGCTGCTTGAAGATGCGGTTGGCCATGACGAGGTCGTCGAGGTCGTCGACCACCTGCGGGAAGGTCTCGCAGAAGGCCTCGATGTCGTCGATGAGCTTGGGCGGCAGGTCCTGGTGGACCCCGCCCGGCCGGAAGTAGTTGGCGTGGAGCCGGGCACCCGAGGCCCGCTCGTAGAAGATCATCAGCTTCTCGCGCTCCTCGAAGCCCCACAGGGGCGGCGTCAGCGCGCCGACATCCATCGCCTGCGTCGTGACGTTGAGGAGGTGGGAGAGGAGCCGCCCGATCTCGCAGAACAGCGTCCGGATGAGCTGGGCGCGGCGCGGCACCTGCAGCCCGAGCATCTTCTCGATGGCGAGGCAGAAGGCGTGCTCCTGGTTCATCGGCGCGACGTAGTCGAGCCGGTCGAAATAGGGCGTCGCCTGCAGGTAGGTCTTGTACTCGATCAGCTTCTCGGTGCCGCGGTGCAGGAGGCCGATATGCGGATCGACCCGCTCGACGATCTCGCCGTCGAGCTCCAGCACGAGGCGCAGCACGCCGTGCGCGGCCGGGTGCTGGGGCCCGAAGTTGATCGCGAAGTTGCGGATGTTGTGCTCGGTCATCGGGATGCTCCTCAGACCGACTTCTTCTCGTCGCCCGGGAGCACGTAATCGGTGCCCTCCCACGGCGACAGGAAGTCGAAGTTGCGGAATTCCTGGGTGAGCTTCACGGGCTCGTAGACGACACGCGCCTCGTCCTGGTCGTAGCGGACCTCGACGAAGCCGGTGAGCGGGAAGTCCTTGCGCAGAGGATGGCCCTCGAAGCCGTAGTCGGTGAGCAGGCGGCGCAGGTCCGGATGGCCCGAGAACAGGATTCCGTAGAGGTCGTAGGTCTCGCGCTCGTACCAGTTGGCGGCCGGGAACACCTCGATCACGGACGGGACCGGCGTCGCCTCGTCCGTCTGCACCTTCACGCGGATGCGGCGGTTATGGCGCAGCGACAGCAGGTGGTAGACGACGTCGAAGCGCTTCTCGCGGCCGGGATAGTCCGCGCCGCAGATGTCGATGAAGCAGCGGAAGGCGCAGGCCGGATCGTCGCGCAGGTAGGTCAGCGCGTAGACGATGTCGCTTGCCTGCACCACGAGGGTCAGCTCGCCGAACGCGATCCGCCGCTCGACGATGGCGGGCCCGAGAGCACCGGCAAGCTGGTCGCCGAGCGCCTGCAGGGCCGCCTCGCCGCCCTCCGGCTGGGTATGCGCGAGGATCGTGATGCCGTTGCTCATCAGATCCCTCAGCGCTCGATCGTGCCGGTGCGGCGGATCTTCTTCTGCAGGAGAAGCACGCCGTACAGCAGCGCCTCCGCGGTCGGCGGGCAGCCCGGGACGTAGATGTCGACGGGCACGACGCGGTCGCAGCCGCGCACCACCGAGTAGGAATAATGATAGTAGCCGCCGCCGTTGGCGCAGGAGCCCATCGAGATGACGTAGCGCGGCTCCGGCATCTGGTCGTAGACCTTGCGGAGCGCCGGCGCCATCTTGTTCGTCAGCGTACCGGCCACGATCATCACGTCGGACTGACGCGGCGAACCGCGCGGCGCGAAGCCGAAGCGCTCGCAATCATAGCGCGGCATCGACATCTGCATCATCTCGACGGCGCAGCAGGCGAGCCCGAACGTCATCCACATCAGGGAGCCGGTGCGGGCCCAGTTGATGAGCTCGTCCGCGCTCGTGACGAGGAAGCCGCGGTCGGCCAGCTCGCTGTTGATCGACAGGAAGGTCGGGTCGTTCTCGCCGATCGGCCGGCCGGTCGAAGGGTCGATGATGCCCTTCGGCTGCGGCGCGATCGCGGGAGCGCGGGAGAAATCTGTGGTGAGGGCCATGAATGCCTCAGGTCAACGTCGCTGCGTGTCGGCGCGGGGTTCGGCTCAGTCCCACTCGAGGGCGCCCTTGCGCCACTCATAGACGAAGCCGACGGTCAGGACGCCGAGGAAGACCATCATCGACCAGAAACCGTACCAGCCGAGCTCCCCGAAGGTGATCGCCCAGGGAAACAGGAAGGCCACTTCCAGGTCGAAGATGATGAACAGGATAGACACGAGATAGAAGCGCACGTCGAACTTCATGCGCGCGTCGTCGAACGCGTTGAAGCCGCACTCGTAGGCCGAGAGCTTCTCCGGATCGGGGCTGTTGTAGGCCACCAGGAAGGGGGCCACGAGGAGCGCCACCGCGATGAACAGCGACACCCCGATGAAGACGATCAGGGGCAGATAATCCGCCAGGAGGCCGCTCATGCGACACCTCTCGCGTTCGAGTGAGACCGCGGCGCCCTCGATCGGCTCGGCGGCACTGGAATTGCTCCAATGCCAGAGTGCGCACGGCGCGAGGCTTAGACGAGCGGTACGGGTGAAACAAGAGCGTTGCGCGTCGCACAATCGGCTCCCGTCGAGAGAGGTGGGTTGCTGTCGGCGCCGGGCCAACATGGCAGATCCGCGCAGGACCCCGCCGCCAGGGGGTTCCGCGGTGCCGGAAAACGGTGCGGTGCCGGCCTCGGCCGATTGTGAGGAAGGCTGCTTGACAGCCCGGGGCCGCCCACCTAAACCCCGGCCGTCGCCGCTTGAGGCGCACATGCCACGCGGGCGTAGCTCAGTCGGTTAGAGTGCCGGCCTGTCACGCCGGAGGTCGCGGGTTCGAGTCCCGTCGCCCGCGCCATGGTCTCTCATCTTCATGCCATCTCTCGACGCGGCTCGGCACGTCCCTAGCTGTTGGCGCTCGCGCGGCACGATGCCTGCCTGTCCGCGTCGACAGCGGAGAACGGCATGACAGGATTCGTCTTCCTCTACTTCACAGCCTGCATGGCGAGCGCGCCCGATACGTGCGACGCCAAGCGGATGCCCCTCGACGTCGGCGACACGGGCGCCTGCCTCCACGTCGCGCAGCCGCAGCTCGCCCGCTGGATCGGCGAGCATCCCCAGTACCGCGTGACGGCCTGGCGCTGCGGCGCGCCGCCGCGCGATCTCGGCACCCGGATCTGAGCGCGTTCACAGGACGGCCGCCGCGCCGTCGCGGCCAGTTGGAGGACGTCCCCGGCGTGCCTGCACGGCCACATCCGCCCGAAGGCTGGCCGGGGCGGGCGTCGGCGCCCCGTTTTCGCCGCATCGGCCCGGGATGGCGAGGCGACCTCCTCCGCTACGAGACGCCGACGCGCGATGCCGAGCCCCTCCCCGATCCGATTCCGCGCCGGCGCCGCCGCGGCAGCCCTCCTGAGCCTGGCGCTCGCCGGCTGCGGCACCACCTCGATCCTCGGCGAGGCCGAGCAGCCGACGCAGGTCGTCGTGCTCGACGAGCAGGCGGCGGCCGCCGCGATCTCGCGCTACCGCGCCCAGCACGGGCTCGGCCCCGTCATCCTCGATCCCGGCCTCGTGAAGGCCGCCTCCTACGCGGCCGGCGCGAATGCGGGAGCGGGCCGCCTCAGTCACGATCTCGGCGGCACCTTCACGTCGCGGATGGCGCAGGTCGGCCTCGCCAAATCCTACGCGGCCGAGAACCTGAGCGCGGGCTCCGAGACCTTCGACCAGGTGCTCGCCCGCTGGAAGGCCTCGCCCGAGCACAACCGGAACATGCTGATTCCGCAACTGCGCCGCATCGGCATCGCCCGCGTCGACGCGCCGGGCACCCGCTACAGGCGCTACTGGGCGCTCGTGATGGCGGGCGCCTGACGGCGACGCGTCCCGCTCAGCGCGCGACGGCCGAGCGGAAGGCCGTGGCGACGATCCGCAGGGCCTCGCGCGAGCGGGCATCGTTGAGGCGGGTGTGCAGCACCACTTCGGAGAGCGGCAGCACCGGAAGGCCGAGCTCCGCACCGACCTCGACGGCGCCGGCGGGCGCGACGCGCCCCGCGAGCGCCGCGACCGCGAGCCCGGCGCTGACCGCCGCGCCGACCGCCATCACGCCGCCGCCGACGAACACCTCCGTCCAGGCGATGCCGGCCTCGTCGAGCGCCCGGGTGGCGGCCGCGCGCACGCCGCAGGGCGCCGCGAGGGTCGCGAGGCGCAGGGGCTCATCGGGGCGATGGCGCCACCCCGGCGCCGCGAACCAGCCGAGACGCTCCTCCGCGAGCCGGCGCCCGTCCCGCCGCTCGCCCTCCCGCCGGACAATGACGGCGTCGATCTCGACCCGATCGAAGGCCGCGATCAGGTCGCGGGAGGCGGCGATGCGCACCTCGATGACGAGTGCCGGGTCATAGGCGGCGAGCTGTGCCACGAGGTTCGCCAGTTCCGGGCCGGCCACGTGATCGCTGATACCGAGCGTCAGCCGCCGGATCGGCGCGGGCGCCACGCCGCTCAGCGCCCGCTCGTGGGCCGACAGGAGATCGCGGGCGGGGGCCAGGAATGTCTCGCCCGGCCGCGAAAGCCGCACGTGCCGGGGCGTGCGCTCGAGCAACCGGCAACCGAGTCGGTCCTCGAGACGCTTCAGCTTCAAGCTGATCGCGGCCTGCGAGGTGTCGAGCACCTCGGCGGCCCGGGTGAAGCTGCCGAGGTCGGCGACGAGCACGAAGGCCTGCACGGTGTCGATATCGATCGCCCGCAGCGCCGCTGTCATTATAAAAACCCATCTCAGATATAATGATGCATATGTTTTCGTAATTTCTGTTCGATGGCAAGCCGTAGCCGCGGAATGGGTCCGCGGAGGAACCACGATGCTGGTCCAGCATTACCGGCACCGGCTGCCGGCCGATTATCCGATGGAGCGAATCCGGGAACGGGTGGCCGAACGCGCGCCCCTCTGGGCCGAGACGCGCGGGCTCGGCTTCAAGGTCTTCGCGCTTCGCGAGCGGGGCCGGAACGGCGCGTCCGAGAACGCCTACGCCTCCTTCTATCTCTGGCGCGAGACCGACGGAGCGGCGGCCTTCCTGACCGGCGGCCGCTTCGGCAGCGTGGTCGAGACCTTCGGCCGGCCCGGGATCGATACGTGGCTCGCCCTCGACGTGCGGGTCGGTCTGCGGGCCGGTGCCCGCACGCTCGGCCGCAGCATCGTCGATCTCGACCCCGGACGCGATCTCGGCGCATTGAGCGCGGACGAGGCCGAGCGCAATCGCGGGCTCGTCGCGCGGGGCGAGGCCCTCGCGGCGATCTCCGCCCTGGACCTGTCGGCCTGGCGTCTCGTGCGTCTCACGCTCTCGTCGGAGCGGCCGAGCGAAACGGGAGACGGCACAGCGCACGAGATCCTGCACCTCGCCGCGCCCGGATGGGCGCAACTCCCCGCCTCGGACCGGATTTGACCCGATGCCCATGACCCGGATTTCCCTGCGCCGCGGCAAGTCCGCGGCCTATCACGCCGCCCTGATGGACGGGATCTACCGTGCGATGCGCGAGACCTTCGCGGTGCCGGAGGACGACCGCTTCATGATGATCCACGAGCACGAGGCCGAGGGCTTCGCCTACGGCGCGACCTATCTCGGTATCGCGCGCAGCGACGACCTCGTGATCATCCAGATCACCTGCAACGACACGCGCGACGCCGCCCAGAAGACGGCGCTCTACCGGCGCATCGCCGACCGTCTCGATCGCGACCCGGGCCTGCGGCCGGAGGATGTCTTCATCAACCTCGTGGAGGTGAAGGCCGAGAACTGGTCCTTCGGCCACGGCCACGCGCAGTACGCCGTGCCCCACGTGCCCGAACCGACGGCGTGAAGGCGTGCAGCCGCCTCGCGTCACCGGACCGCGCGGCGCTTTCAGCTCGCCTGGCTTCGCCGCCCGAACCGCTCGGCGATGAAGATGCCGCCGAGGACGAGCGCGAGGGCGGCGGCGTTGTCCGGGCGGAAGGGCTCGCCCACCAGGGCAACGGCCAGGAAGGCGCCGAAGACGGGCACGAGGTTGACGAAGACGCCCGCCCGGTTCGGGCCGATCATCTCCACGCCACGCATGAAGAAGAGCTGCGAGATCAGCGACGGACCGAGCCCCACGAACACGACGATCGCCCAGCCCTGTCCGGTCGGCCAGACCAGGCGGCCCGTCCCCCATTCGACCATCAGGAGCGGCAGGGAGGTCAGGAGCGCGGCCGCCGCCATGGCGGTGAAGAAGGTCAGGCCCGACACCGCCGGCCGGCCGCGGAGGGCCACGGTGTAGCCGGCGTAAAGCAGGCAGGCGACGAGCATGAGGAGATCGCCGCGGTTGAAGTCGAGCGTGCGAAGAATCTGCCAATCCCCGTGCGTGGCCGCCACGGCGACGCCGAGAAGCGTGACCAGGACTCCGACGGCCTGTATCCAGCCGATCGGCGTGCGGTACACGGCGAAGCTGCAGGCCAGCACGACAACGGGGATCGCCCCCTGGAACAGGGCGAGGTTGGTCGCACTGGTGTAGGTGCCCGCAACGTAGAACAGGGCATTGAAGGCCGTATAGCCGCACCCGCCCATCAGGAGGATGCGACGCCAGCTCGGCAGGAGGAGGCGCCACTCGCGCGCGACCTGGCGCCCCGCGAGGGGAACGAGAGCCGCGCAGGCGACCAGCCAGCGCAGGCTGGTCAGCGCGAAGGGCGAGACTTGGCCGACGGCCCATTTGCCGGCGACGGCGTTGCCGGCCCAGATCAGCGCGGTCAGCGTCAGGAACACGTAGGCGCCCGTGACAGGCCGTGACGCGATCTCGTCTGAGCCTGTCGGGGTGGGTTGGAGGCGGGCCATGCCGGCCCCTACCATGAGCCCCTCGGCGCGTCAGCCGCGCGTCGCCGGCGCGGCCTCGCTCGGAGCGCGATGCACCCTCATCGCGTTACGTGCCGAACCTCCACCGAATCGAGCAGCTGTGATCCTCACGAGCCTACAATCCACGGAGCAGGTCGAGCCGAAGCGCGCCTTCGACTATTGGCGCAGCACGGCCCTCGCGCGCGTCGATGCGACGTCCGTCGTGCCCGACCGTGCCTTCGCGGCATCCCGCCTGCTCGCCGTATTCGCGCAGGGGACCCTGATCCACACCCGCAGCAGCCCGCTGATCATCGAGCGGCAGCCGCAACAGATCCGGCGCGACAATGCCGACGAGGTCTGCTTCAGCCTGCTGCTCAGCGGCTCCGGTCATCAGGAGCAGGGCAGCCGAGGCGCACTCATCGCGGCGGGCGATCTCGGCTTCGTCACGCTCGACCGCCCCTTCGTCTCGGGCGCACGCGAGCCCTACGAGGAACTGCGCCTTCACATTCCGCGCCCGGCCTTCCTGGCCCATGTCGGGAATGTCGAGGAGATCGCCGGGAGACGCATTCGCGGCGGAGGCCCGCTCCACGGCCTGTTCGCCACCTATCTGCGCAGCTTCGCCGGCTCGATCGAGCACATGTCGGCGGCGGAGGCCGCTCACGCGTTCGAGGGAGCCCTTCACCTGCTGCGGGGGCTCGTGCGCAGCCGGAGCGAGCGCCTCGAAGCCGAATTGTCGACGATGGCCCTGTGCTCCCTGACCCAGGCCTATATCGAGCGGCGTCTGCACGACGCCACGCTCAGTCCGGCCGGCATCTGCGCCGCCTTGCGGGTCTCGCGGACCCGGCTCTACGCCGCCTTCGCCGACGAGAACGGCATCGCCGCCGTGATCCGCGACGCCCGCCTCGACCGCGCTTACCGGCACCTGTCCTCGCCCGCCTGCGACGGAGAGTCGATCGCCGCCGTCATGCGCGCCTGCGGCTACCTCGATCCTGCCGGCTTCAGCCGCGCCTTCCGCCGGCGCTTCGGCCTGGCCCCGCGCGACCTGCGCGAGGGGCGCCGGCCGTGATCCGGGCCGCGTTGCCCGGGCCCGAGCATTTTCCGCCGAAGCGGACGCCGGTTCGGCGGAAAGAATGCGATGCCCTGATGAGTTGAGCGTTGTCCGTGATCCGAAGATCGCGGACAACGCCCTAGCCGATCAGGCGCAGCGTGCTCCCCGGCTGCGCGGCGCCGGTGGCGGCTCCGGGTGCGTGTCTCGCCCCCTGCGCCGGCAGGCGGTCGGAGAAGGCCACGACATTGGCGGCGGGCTCGCGGGAAGCCGCCTCGGCCAGGCGCTCCTGCTCGGCCGCAGCCTCCCGCTCGTCCGATGAGGGTCTCTTCAACGCCGCTGCGATGCGGGCCTTTGTTCGGACGGAGTAGCCTCTCCGCTCCAGCCAGGCCGGACATTGTGCTTCGCGCGTCATCTGTCCCTCGGAGGATTTGTACGGAGGCCGACGGATGCCAGGAGAACGGCATCGCCGCAGGATTGAACATGGCTGGGCGTCCCGATTTCTTGGCCCAGCGTCCCGGCCGAGCGGCGTCCACGCCGAACGGGACGGCGTCCGGACCGCCAGCGGCCGAAACAAGCCATCGACGGATCGAGGGTGAACACGTGCATCGCTGAACGATCCGCCTCTCTCGTCGCAGCCCTGGCCCAGGTCTGCCTTCAGCCCAGGTCTTCCTGCAACCGGCCCGATGTGAGATCTTGCACTCGTGACCTTCTGGCTCGCCCTTCGGCGGCTGCTCCCGCTCCTCGCGGTCGTCGGCCTTGCCCTTGCGCCAGTGGCTGCCCCAGCGGCCACCGTGGGCATGCACGCCTCCGTGGCAGCGCCGAGTCACCCGATGGCGACGTCGGACATGGCCGGGATGGCCATGGATGACATGCCCTGCTGCCCGCACGAGACGCCGACGATGCCGGACTGCTCGAAGGGCTGCCCCCTGATGGCGCTCTGCCTCGCGAAGGTCGTCTCCGGGCTGCCGAGCGGGATCGGCCTTCCCGTGCGGGTCGCGATCGTCGAGGGCGTGCTCTGGATTGGCGATGTGCCCTTCGACAGCCTCGCCCAGGCCCCTCCGCCCGAACCACCTCGATCCTGAGCCCGATGCCGCCGGCGTGAGCGCCGGCCGACGCCGCGTGCCCTCACGCGGTCCTCATCGTGTTCAGGAGATCCCACCCGTGACGAAGAACGCTTTCGCGCATGCCCTGCCGGCGGCGCTGCTTGGCCTTGCCCTCACCGGGCCGGCCCAAGCCGACATCAAGGACTACGAGTTCCAGCTCGTGAAGAACGAGGTGAAGCAAGGCGACGCCGTCCTCGACGTCCGCCTCGTCGATAGGCGCAGCGGCAAGCCGGTGCCGGACGCCGTGATCATGGCCAAGCGCATGGACATGGCCCCCGACAGCATGGAGGAGATGACCTCCAAGATCGAGCAGCTGCCGTCGCCGGAGCCGGGGGTGTACCGCTTCAAGACGAAGCTCACGATGGCCGGCGGCTGGCGCCTGTCGCTCGGGGCCAAGGTCCAGGGCGAGACTGGCACTGTCGAGAACAAGCTGGTTCTGCAGGCCGTCAAATGAGCCGGTCGGCATGGCTGGCCGGGACCCTCGTCGCGCTCGCGGCGGGGGGCACCGGCTATTGGGCGGGGCGCGAGGGCGGCCCCGTGCCGGCGCTCGTCGAGCGGGCGCGGGTGGAGTTCGCGCACTGGATGCCGGCCCGCAGGTCTGCTCCTGCGGCACCGGCAACCGCCAAGCCGACTGGGCCGGTCGTCTACTACCAGGACCCGGACGGCAAGCCGATCTACGCGCCCGAGCCGATGAAGACCGCGGACGGGCGGGATTTCCACGCCGTCCATGCCAGCGAGGACGTTCACTTCGACGCCGATGAGTCCGAGACGGAGATGCCGGCCGACATGCCGCCGCTCGCCTCGGCAAGCGCGCCCGCGGGCCCGCGACGGGTGCTCTACTATCGCAACCCCATGGGCCTGCCGGACACCTCGCCGGTCCCGAAGAAGGACCCGATGGGGATGGACTATCTCCCCGTCTACGAGGGCGAGGACACCGACACCGGCGTCGTGAGGATCTCGCCGGGCAAGATTCAGCGGACCGGGGTGCGCTCGGACGCGGCCGAGCGCCGCGTCCTGTCGGCGCCGGTGCGGGCGCCGGGCTCGATCGAGGAGGACGAGCGCCGGATCTCCGTGATCTCGATGCGGACGGATGCCTTCATCGAGAAGGTCGAGAACGTCACCACGGGCGACCACGTCCGCAAGGGCCAGCCGCTGCTGCGCCTGTTCTCGCCGGAGATCAACGCGGCCGCGGCCCAGTACCTGACGGGCATCGGCTACGAAGGTGCCCGGCGGCGCCTCGAGAACCTGGGCATGCCGGCCGAATTGATCGACGAGATCGAGCGCACCCGCAAAGTGCCCGCGACCCTTACCTGGTCGTCTCCGCGCGATGGCGTCGTCGTCGAGCGGAACATCTCGGACGGGATGCGCGCGAAGTCCGGCGACGTCCTTTTCCGCATCGTCGACCACAGCCGGGTCTGGGTCCTGGTCGACGTGCCTGAGCGCGATCTCGCCATAGTGGCCGAGGGACAGCGGGCGACGGTGAGGCCCAGGAGCTTCCCGGGTCGGGTCTTCACCGGAACGGTGGCGCGGATCTACCCGCATCTCGCGATGGGCACGCGGACCGCCCGCCTGCGGATCGAGCTGCCGAACCCGAACGGGGAGCTCCGCCCGGCGATGTACGCCGAGGTCGAGATCGCGACGGGCAACGACGAGCCCGTGGTGACGGTGCCGGACGATGCCGTCCTCGACACGGGAGCCAGACAGGCCGTCCTGCTCGACCGCGGCGAGGGCCGGTTCGAGCCGCGCGAGGTCAAGGTCGGCCGCCGGGGCGACGGGTACGTGGAGATCCGCGAGGGCATCGCGGCGGGCGACCGCGTGGTGACCTCGGCCAACTTCCTCATCGACGCCGAGAGCAACCTGAAGGCGGCCCTCCAGGGCATGGCTACGGCAGCATCTACGGCCGAGACGTCGGCGCTGGCCGAGGAGAAGCCGCGATGATCGCCCGCCTGATCGTCTGGTCGGCCCGCAACCTCGTGCTGGTCCTGATCGGCACGGTGTTCGCGGTCGCGGCCGGCCTCTATGCCCTGCGCACGCTGCCCCTCGACGCCATCCCGGACCTCTCCGACGTGCAGACCATCGTCTACACCGAGTACCCGGGCCAGGCGCCGCAGGTGGTCGAGGACCAGGTCACCTACCCGCTGACGACGGCCATGCTGACGGTGCCGAAGTCCAAGGTGGTGCGGGGCTTCTCCTTCTTCGGGGTCTCGTTCGTCTACGTCATCTTCGAGGACGGCACCGACCCGTACTGGGCCCGAAGCCGGGTGCTCGAATACTTGAATGCCGCAGGGCGCCGACTGCCAGCGGGCGTGACGCCGACGCTCGGGCCCGACGCGACCGGGGTCGGCTGGGTCTACCAGTACGTGGTGGTGGCGAAGGAGCGGACGCTCGCCGAGTTGCGCTCCCTGCAGGACTGGGTGGTCCGCTTCGGAGCTTCACGGGCAGAGGGCGTGGCGGAGGTCGCGGGCGTCGGCGGCTTCGTCAAGCAGTACAACGTCGTCGTCGATCCGAACCGGCTGCGCGCCCAGGACATCTCGCTCAGCAAGCTCCGGGACGCGATCCGCGCGAGCAATGCCGATGTCGGCGGCCGCACGGTCGAGCTCTCCGAATTCGAGTTCATGGTCCGCGGCCGCGGCTACGTGAAGAGCGTCGCCGACATCGAGAACATCGTCCTGAAGACCGAGGGCGGCACACCGTTGCGAATCCGCGACGTGGCTCGGGTCGAACTCGGGCCGGACGAGCGCCGCGGCATCACCGAGATGGACGGCGACGGCGAGGTCGCCGGCGGCATCATCCTCCAGCGCTTCGGCGCCAACGCGCTGAATGTGATCGAGAGCGCCAAGACCCGCCTCGCCGAGGTCGCGAAGAGCCTGCCCGCCGGCACCGAGATCCTGCCGGTCTACGACCGCTCGCAGCTCATCGACGCTGCCATCGAGACCCTGCGGAGCACGCTGGTCGAAGAGAGCGTCGTCGTCTCCCTCGTCTGCGTCGTCTTCCTGCTCCACGTCCGCAGCGCGCTCGTGGCCATCCTGATGCTGCCGGTCGGCATCCTCATGGCCTTCGCCGGCATGAAGGCGCTCGGCATCGGCGCCAACATCATGTCACTCGGCGGCATCGCCATCGCGGTCGGCGCCATGGTCGACGCGGCGATCGTGGTGATCGAGAACGCCCACAAGCACCTGGAGAGGGCGCCGAGGGGCAAGCCGAGAGTCGAGATCCTGGTGGAGGCGGCGGCCGAGGTCGGCCCCGCGCTGTTCTTCTCACTCCTCATCATCACGGTGAGCTTCCTGCCGATCTTCACCCTGGAGAGCCAGGAGGGCCGGCTGTTCGGGCCGTTGGCCTTCACCAAGACCTTCGCGATGGCGGCCGCCGCGCTCCTGTCGGTGACGTTGGTGCCGGCGCTGATGGTGATCTTCGTGCGCGGCCGGATCGTGCCGGAGCACCGAAACCCGGTGAACCGGCTCCTGATCTGGCTCTACCGGCCCATCATCGCCGCCGTGCTCCGGGCTCGGGTCCTGACCGTCTTGGTGGCCCTGCTCGTCCTCGTTGCCACGGCCTGGCCGGCCCGCCAGCTTGGGTCCGAGTTCATGCCGGAACTCGACGAGGGCACGCTGATGTACATGCCCACCACCCTGCCGGGCATCTCGGTCACGAAGGCGGCGGAGCTCCTCGCGACCCAGGACCGCATCATCAAGTCCTTCCCGGAGGTCGCCTCGGTCTACGGCAAGGCCGGCCGCGCCAGCACCGCGACCGATCCGGCCCCGATGGAGATGTTCGAGACCATCATCAGCCTGAAGCCGAAGGCGGAGTGGCGAGCGGGCGTGACGCTGGCGAGCCTGAAGGCCGAGATGGATCAGGCCCTGCAGTTTCCCGGCGTCTCGAACGCCTGGACGCAGCCGATCCGGGCCCGGATCGACATGCTCGCGACCGGAATCCGCACGCCGGTCGGCATCAAGGTGCTCGGCACCGATCTCGGCGAGATGGAGAAGGCCGCTCGCCAGGTTGAAGCTGTGGTCCGCGCCGTCCCCGGCACGTCGAGCGCCTACGCGGAGCGGGTGATCGGCGGCTACTTCCTCGACATCACGCCGGACCGGGAGGCGCTCGGGCGCTACGGCCTCACGGTCGGCGGCGTGCAGGACGTCATCGCGATGGCGCTCGGCGGCGAGAGCGTCACCAACACGGTCGAGGGCCGCGAGCGCTACACCGTCAACGTGCGCTACCCGCGCTCCTTCCGCGCGAACCCGCAGGCGATCGCGGACGAGGTGCAGGTGCCGCTCCCGGGCGGCGGGACAGTGCCGCTGGGGGAGATCGCCAAGGTGCAGCTCACGCGCGGCCCGACCTCGATCAGGACCGAGAACGGCCAGCTCGCCGTCTACCTCTTCGTCGACATCGCCGGACGGGACCTGGGAGGCTACGTGGCCGAGGCGCAGGCGGCCGTGGCCAACGCGGTCAGGCTCCCGCAGGGCACGACACTGCAGTGGAGTGGGCAGTTCGAGTATCTGGAGCGGGCCGAGGCGCGGCTCAGGATCGTGATCCCGCTGACGCTGCTGATCGTGTTCCTGCTCCTCTACCTCAACTTCCGCCGTCTCACCGAGACGCTGATCGTGATGCTGTCGCTGCCCTTCGCGCTCGTCGGCGGCGTCTGGCTGATGTGGTGGATGGGATTCAACCTGTCGGTTGCGGTGGCGGTCGGCTTCATCGCGCTCGCCGGTGTCGCGGCCGAGACCGGCGTGGTGATGCTGGTCTACCTCGACCATGCGCTCGACGAGATTCGGTCCCGACGGGCGCGGGACGGCCGATCCCTCACACGCGAGGACCTGCGCGAGGCGATCATGGTCGGCGCCGTCGAGCGGGTGCGCCCGAAGATGATGACCGTGGTCGCCATCATGGCCGGCCTCCTCCCGATCCTGTGGAGCACCGGCTCAGGCTCCGAGGTGATGCAGCGGATCGCCCTGCCGATGATCGGCGGCATGGTGTCCTCGACCATCCTCACGCTGGTCGTCATCCCGGCCATCTACGGGCTCGTGAAGAGCCGCGGATTACCAGTGCGGGGCTCGGCCGGCGACGGCGGCCGGCCGATCTTGGAGCTGCAGGTTGCGGCCGACACGGTCGACGCCATCCGCGTCACGACGCCGGAGATCCGGTTCTGACACCCGGCTCCTGACGCGCCGGCTTCCACCCACAATCCATCTCTGACCCATGGCCGCTCTCTCGGGATGATGAGAACGTCGCACGCTCGGGCGGCAACGACTGGTTCGGTCCGACCCGCCGGGCGCTGGGGATCTGATCAGCCGCAGCGCGGTCGCCAGCCGGCCGCTTCAGTGGGCCCGCCGCGCGAGCCGAAGGGTGCCGACTGCGAGGCCGAGGCCGCCGGCCGGCACGGCGAGCAGGAGCAAAAGCTGAGAGCTCGTCGCTCGGCCGGCGTGTGATGACCGCGCCGGGTGAACCGGTCGGCAATGCGGTCGATGGCAGGCCCGCCGAGCCCCATCACAACAGGCGCGACGAACAGGATGTAGGTTTGGCCGGAGATCATGGCCGCAACCTCCCGGGAAGCGGCTGCGCCGCATCATGTCGGCCCGCTGCGAACGAAACTCGAATGAGGCCGCTGAGGGCGAGTTCCCAAACCGGCGCGGTCGGCGCGCTCACGCCGTAGATGAAGGCAGCGAATGGCGCGAGGACACCGACGGTGATCGAAGCCGTGGCGAGGGTGTTCAGAGCATTGGCGCCGAGCTTCACCCGCTCGGTGAGGATAGGGTCGCTCATTTTGGGTCCGTTCGCGAGAGCGCTTCATATCGTGCAAACAATTATAGCACTTGTGCGGCTTGTTTAGTGAGGTGCGCGCGCCCGAGAGATGCGTACTGCGTCTAGAAAATCTTGCTGAAGGAAAAATCGGCGTCCTTCACTCGAGTCGGTGATCAAGAGAGAGCGTTCTAGCTCAAGAATCTGGGTATTCCGGAGAGCGACATCAGCCGTGTTGCTCTTGTGTTACAGCCCGCAGCCTAGTTGTGATGCCAGGAAGCTATGGACGTTCGGGCCGGTGTCGACAGCGCCGCTCTGATTCGTTGCCGACCCACCGCCGCATTCGAAGGCACGCAACACCGCAAAGCCTATCGAGGCTGCGGCTGCCTACTCCATGCGGTTCCCTACAGCGCAGCAGCACTTCGACATCACATGATCAGGGCAGAGATGACAGCGCCGATCTCGACCGTACTGGATAGTGGTTTCGAAGGACGTGGTGACGGCGCGGCTCTCGATATGCGCCAGATCATCCTCGCCCTCGTTGTCACGGCGGTCATCGTTGGAGGAGGAATTCTTGCTGGTGTCAGTCAGTACGCCAGCTCACGCCATGTCCTGATCCACGACGCAGAAACGCGAGCCTCGCGCTTCGACACGGTCTACCGCGAGGCCTCCGAGGCGCGGCTTCAGTCGCTGCGCCTCGGTGCCGAGATCATAGCACGGGACACGCTCATCGTCGCCGCACTCACCCAGCGCGATCGAGCCGAGCTCGCGCGGCGCTCGGTGCCGTTGTTCGAGCAAGTGCTCAAGCCACGCTTCGGCGTCACAATTTTGGGTTTCCAAGTCACCGCCGACGTCAACTTCTTCCGGGCGCATCGTCCCGACCTGTTCGGAGACAGCCTGGCCGATCGCGCGATGGTTGCGGCCGTGATGAAGTCGAGGCTCCCGGTAGCCGGCTTGGAAATCGGCCGCATCGGTCCGGAACTGCGCGTGATTGCGCCGGTCATCTCAGGGGAGACCTACGTCGGAAACCTGGAACTCGGCAGTTCGCCCTGGGACGCGTTGCAGATCGCGGCCCAGGCGACCGGCCTGGACTTCGGCTTCGCCCTTGACCGCCGAACTGCCGAGACGCTGGACCGCGCACGCGGGACGACCGATTTGACGAAGGGCGAGGTCCTCTACATCCGCTTCTCGCGGCCGGAAGCACGTGACCTGCTTGCCGCCGCACCGTTCAACCCGGCCGAGACCGCACCCCTGGCGGCGCGCGGCGAGACGCGCGAGGTCTTCGTGCAGACGATCCCGATCTTGGATGTGAGCCGTCAGCCGGTGATCCACATCACCGTGGCGGAGGATCTGACCGATGCGCTCGCCGACGCGCGGAACAGGATCGCCCTCTACACCGGGTTGGCGACGGCGATCCTGCTGGCCGTTGTCCTTGTCGGGCTGTTTCAGTTCAGGGCTCTGCGGGCGCGGCTGGAGCGCAGCTTTTCCGGACGCCTTCAGGAGGTGCGCAGCAAGGCGCGGGCCTACGACCGGATCAGTCAGTCATTGCGCGATCTGGATGCCTGGAAAGTCGGCCTCCTGACCGAGCTGATCCTGCTCGTTCGCGATCCGCTCACGGCTGTCCAGGGAGCAATCGATACGGCCGCACGCGGAACCTGCGAGGTCTCGGGACCGGCCCTCGCCTTCGCCGCAAGCGAAGTCCGACGTCTGAACGCGGCCGTAGAGGATCAGTCGACGATGCTGCTGATGCGCGACCGGCTCAAGCGCGCCGAGGTGGAATCCGTGGATCTCGCGTCGCTCGCATCGGAGGTCGTCACCGAGGCGGGAGGGCCGCCTGCAGTTCAGCTCAACGTGCCGGCCGGCCTGCCGCCGGCAAGGTGCAATGCGCCCCTGTTGCGCGCGGCGCTCCGCACCATCGTCGTCACGTTGCAGCGTCGCACGGTCACGACGTCCATCGTTGTCGCGCTCAAGCTCGAGGATGGTGCGATCGTCGGCCGTGTCGCGGGATCCGGCACCTGGCGCGGCAACCCGCCAAGCCTCGACGAACTGGTGGCGTTCGGTACGACAACGGAAGAAGAGCCCGGCAGCCCGCTCATCCTCGCGCGCCTTACCCTCCAGCAATTCAATGGTTCCCTCTCGTTCCTCGAGGGTGAGGCGAACCGGGTTGGTTTCCTCTTCGATCTGAAGACTGCCTGATGCGCGCACGCTTCGTTCCGCGACCGCCGCTGACCCTGATCCTGTCCTTCCTGGCAGTCTCGGGATTGCTCATGTTCGAGGACCTGTTCGCCCGCCCCTTCACCTTCCTCACCGGCATCAACTTCGAGGCCGTCCGGCGCGGCGAGACGGCACTTCTATTGGGGATTGCCGCGCTTCTGATCGCGCGCTTCGTCCGGCGCGACCTGATCCACGGCCTTCTCGAGCAACGAGCCGGTAAGGCGCTGCCGCATCTGATCGGCGACGTCGCGAGCCTCTCGGTGCTCGTTGTCGGCGGCGCCGTCATCATGACCGGCGTGTATGGTTGGGATATCGGCGCCGTTGTTGCGGCGGGCGGCCTGAGCCTCGCGATCCTCGGTCTCGCGCTCAAGGACGTCATCCTCGCCGTTTTCAACGGCGCCGCCTTGAACGTCGAGAACGCCTTCATGGTCGGTGATCGCGTCAAGATCGGTGAGGTCGACGGTACCGTGGTGCAATCGACTTGGCGCAGCACCACGATCCTCACCAAGGCACGGCGCCTAGTCACGATCCCGAATGTCGCTCTGGGCACGGCGTCGATCACGAACTTCGACCGACCGAACAAGAGCGAGCAGCGCATCCTTGAGATCTGCCTGGACTACGACGTCACCGCGGAGAGCGCCGAACGCATTCTGCTCGCGGGCGTGATCGGGGCTGCCGGAGTCTCGCTCGTCGACGCGCCGCGGGTTCACGCCATCCGGCTCGATCGCGACGGAGTGCTCTACGCCATCCGCTACGTGATCGCCGACCATGACCAAGGGCTCTCCTCCGATCATGCGGTCATCAAAAGCATCCTGGCGCATCTGCGCGACGCCGGAATCGGGGTCGCCTATCCCAAGCAGGAGGTCGTCACTGCGGAACGCAGGATCCGCGTCGCTGACCGCACCGTCGACCGGCGCGTGCTCGTGCAGCAATGCGGATTGTTCCGCGGCCTGCCGTCGGCCGTTCAAGCTCGGATTGCCGACACGCTCATCGAGCAGAAGTTGCAGGCGGGCGCATCGCTCATCGCAGCGGGCGCGGTGCGCCCGTCGCTTTTCATAGTCGGGGAGGGCTTGATGAAGCGGCTGCGCGCGCGGCCTGACCGGCCAGGCTTCGTCGAGGAGCGCTATGTCGCAACCCAGGCGTTTGGGCGACGCGCATTCCTCTCAGGCCTGCCGCATCCCGCACCGATCAGCGCCGTCACGCAAAGCCTCGTCTTCGAACTCACCCGCGCTGCCTTCGCGCGCATTCTCGCCGAGCATCCCGAGATCAAGACGTTGCTCGCGGCAAACCTCGCGCGCTCACCGACCCTCGAAATCACGCACGCCACCGACGTCAGCGCTCTCGAAGCCCGCGCGGAGCGCCCTGCTGCGTTCTATCTCGGTCTGCTGGACTCCATCGCATCGACAGAAGCGAACACGGTTGAGCACTCTACCTGACTGTTCGCCTCAACCGGGCCGACTGCGTCGGTACAACCGATGATCGACATTGATGTGAAGGCCTACGGGGAGCTTGGGCGCCTCGCGAAGCCGCCTGTGCAGATCACCGAAGCCGGGCGGTGAGGGGCGGTCGCAACCGTGCTGCCGGCCGTCCGCTGGGCAGCCTGAGGCGGCGAGCCGGCCACAAGTCCCCCTCGACCGCGGCCGACCCGCCCGTCGTGCGCCAAGGCTCAGGACGGCGCAGCAACGTTTGAGTGAACGGGCCGCAGAGGGCGTATAATCCGGGCGTCGCACGGCGGTGCACCCATGCTGATCCCGGCCGCCTTGTTCGCTGCCTTCTCGCTCCTCCTGATCATCTGGGGCGGCCTGCTCGCAGAGCGTCCCCGCACGAACGCTGAGCAAGCGGCAGGCGACCTCGCTGTCCTCGTCGGTGCCTGCTTCGCGCTGACGGCTACCGCGCTCGCGCTCGCGACGATCATGGGCGATTTCTGACACCCGAGCCGGCCGGACGCCAAGCGCCGCCAAGGTCAATCGGGAAAGCTGCGCTTCAGCGCCGAATCGACAAGCAAAGCTTCGTTGCGCTATCGGCAGGCACCGCCTCAAGGCATTGCGATTACAAGTATTTCGCCGCTCGTTCAGCGATGCGGCCACTACCCCCGCGCCGGCCGGATCCGCCGGACACCTCCTGACATTGAGAGATCCTGATGACCGCTCAAAGCGAACGGTTCACGCATGTCGTCGCCACCTACGGGCCGCGCGCCATGGCGGACCTCGACATCGCGCTTCACCAGGCGGCCGGCCTGAGTTCACTGCCCCGAGGGCTGCAGCGTATCGGTGCCGGGTTCATAATGGCGCAGGCCGGCCTGAGCCGCGATCCGATCTGCGCGTTCATACGTTCACGTGCCTTCTAGGCTCAGAAGGAGCACGACATGAGCGAAGGCGCCACAGCCAGCGACAGCCCGTTCATCAAGGGTCGGAACGCCAGGCACTACGGGAAGCTGCGCGACAGCTGCCCGTATCCGGAAGGCTCGGAGGAGCGAAGTGCCTGGCTGCAGGCTTACGACGAGGCCGGAGACAACTCAGCAGAGCAAGATCTTGGGACCGTGGATGACGTCCAGAAATCTTGAGCGGCCGGGTTAGGCAGAGGCCCGCACGCCTCTAACCCATGCACCCCGTCGGCCTCGGGGAAATCGAGACGACCTCAGCCCGCCCGGCTCCTCGCCGCGGCGGGTTTTTTCACACCGGGAGTTGCAGGGTTGACCAGCGAAGCACCGCCAGGGAGTGACGTCTGCAGCCTCCTACCCAGCTTCGTCCTCGATGCAGAGCGCGGGATCGATAGACGCACGAAGCCCCGCATCGGCTTTGCAGAGTGCCGCACCTGGGCGCCCAGGCCGGACGCGCGGTGGTCCGCAGCGAAACGGCTGCTTCGGGCAAGCGATCGCATCCAAGCGGGAGGCCGTGCAACCCAGACCAAAGTCGGTTGGTTACAATTGCAACTTTGTGTAGAAACGCACAGTTCCCGCTCTGCGTCTCGTGGCTTCCGGCCTCGGGGGAGATCCTGTGGCCCCGCGCTCCCAAGACAGTCCCACTGCCGTGGTCCTCGTCGTCGAGGACGAAACCCTCGTGCGCATGATCGCGACCGACATCCTCACGGAGGCCGGCTATCGCGTCCTTGAGGCACGAGATGCTGACGAGGCTCTCGTTCTGCTCGGCGCACGAAACGACATCGACCTGGTGTTCTCCGACTGCGAGATGCCCGGCGCGGTCGATGGCGTCGGGCTCGCTCATCTCGTGCACGAGCGCCGGCCCGACCTGCCGCTGCTCCTGACCTCCGGAAGGATGAGATTGGCTCCTGTCGATCTGCCGCCCGGTGCCCGCTTCCTCGAGAAGCCGTATCGCCCGTCCGTCTTGATCGACAAGGTGGAGACCTGTCTCGCGACCGGAGCCGTGACAATGGAGGGCGCGCCCGTGCTGCCCCAGGGAATGACCGGCCAGCCGGCAATCATCGAGGGCGGGCAGATCGCTGCCGCCCCGACACCGGAGCCGGACAAGACCTAGCGGCTGCGCAACCCCTCTGACGGATCGCACGTTGACGCGCCTGTCCTAATCGGACGGGTTGAACCGCTCGATGAAGCGGACTCCGTCCCACAATTCAAGGGCATGGCCATCGACCATGGGACGTATCAGGGAGAGCGCCTCGTCGTCACTGCTCGCGGAAAGCCGCTCGGTCCGGATCACCTCGTTGCAGGTGCTCAGGACGATGACGCGGTAGCGTGGCTCGGCCGGTTCGCTACCCGGCAGCGGGGAGGAGAGGTCGTCCAATCTTCGGCCATCCGTTTGCTGCGGTCGGCACCATCTCGTGAGCGTGGCAGCTACACCGAATGAAGGCAAGAAGACGCGGGCGGCGGCCCAGAGCCGACCGCCCGCAAGGTTGAAGACGCCGGCCGACCGGCCCGAAGCCGTCATGCCAACCGGATCAGGCTACGGTCCAGCTTGGTTGCGCGCAATCGAGCCAGATCGCCGCAGGTAAGGATGGAACGCGCTGTTGTTCGCGATGCTATTCGAGCTCGACCTGGAGATTGTCAGCGGGGAAGCGTTTCCGGATCTAAAGACGTTTCTCGATAGAAGGGAAGCGGACGCAGCTGAAACACCTCCCGTTCTTCGCGTGCCAACGGCCTGCTAAAGAAGAAGATATCCATCTGCAGACGACGACTGCGCGGCCGAACCTGCGGGCCGAACGATAGCCTTACCCCTCGCGGAATCGCCCGGCCCGCTGCCCACGAACTCGTGGTTCGGGATTGGCCCGCAACACTCCAGCAACAGCACCGCGCGAATATCGGGCGCCGCGCTGCCCGATCGCACCCAGCCGCGCGGCCGGTGGGTCGGGCCGCGAGGGCATCAACCGCTCGACCCGCCGCACGCCCTGAGGCTACCCGCCTTTCTCTGCCTTCGGCTCATTCCCGACTCGTCCCCCCGCCGGATCGCTTCGGCCACTATCCCGTGAGGAGACCGGGAAGGCAGCGGCGATCTCGCGTCTCAACCAGCCTAGGACGTCGTCGCTGAAACTCGATCGGGCGACGGCCCGTACACGCGTGTCCATCCTAATGGACAGCTGGCGCATGCCGTACTTGAGCCTTTCCATCTCGCTCGCAGCCGTGTTCACGCTCGGCTGCATCGCGATCCGTGCCTATGGAGACAGCTATCCGAACGAGGTGCGCCAAGCCATCCTGGCCTTCTTCGGGTTCCTCGTCGTCTTCCTCACGGTGGGCTTCATGATCCTGGACCCGCCACGCCAGTCCGCGAATAGCCCCGATCGCCCCACAAACTCGGCAGCGAGCGCGTCCGGCGATACGATCATGAGGCCCGCGCCGCTGCATGGAGGCTGAGAAGCCCCTGTCGCGTTGATCGACGGCAACAGCTTCGACCGATCCTGCGAGCGCGTGTTCGATTCCACTGCGAGAACGCAAAGCCCTCACAGCACGGCCGCTCATCGCCATGAACGGGGTCGTGAACAGCGGGTCCGTTCAATCCAAGAATTCGTTGTGCAGATGGATATGGGCTGCAATTTCGAGCCCATACGCGATCACCAACTGTCCAGCCGCGACAGCATCCCGCCCCTGCAGTGCCTCGACGATCCGTGAACTGTCTTTAAACGCTCTCGCTCGCCTGGCCGTAGGCTTTAGAATAACCTGATGAATGCCTTTCACGTGTACGAGAACAGTGCTGGACAGGCGTTGGATCGTCTCGCATCGGCTGAGCGCGATGATGGCGAGATGGAACCGCAAGCTGGCATCCGTCCGGTCGGCGTTGCACTCCGCCGAGCTCTCCGAGCAAACGTCAAGGAAGCTGCCCCGCAATGACGCGAGTTCGTCATCGGTCGCGCATTCGCAGGCGAGTCGAGCCGCCATGCTCGCCAGCGCGGCCCAGGCATGCATGATCCCGACAGCCTCAACCTTGGTCTTCTTGACGACGAATACACCGCGTCGCGCCTCTGATCGAATGAGACCCTCGTGCTCGAGCACGACGAACGCCTCACGCACAGGCGTTCGGCTCATGCCGAGATCGCGCGACAGCTTGCTCTCGTCGAGCCTCACCTCGTCGGGGCGGCCGTAGATATCCATCTCGGCGATGGCCGCCTTGAGCGCCTCATAGGCCAATATGCGCAAACCTGCCTTGGGCGCGCGTTGCGCAGCACCCACGGGACCAGCTCTCACCATCGGTGCATCTCGAATCAGTTCCGTGGCCAGCCGGCGGCAGCCGAGCCGGTAGAAGGACAATGAAGCGAGGCTGCTTCTCCGACGCGCGTCGGTACGGCATCGCGCCAATCGTGCCAGCAGGTCGAACCCTCTGCTGCAGATTATCCGTCGATTCAGACGAATGCAGCCGCGTGTTAATCCGATGCTGCATTGCAGCATAAATATCGCGATCCAACGCCCTTGACTTCAGGCGCCGAAAACGCAATCCTGGTATACAGTATACGCACGGGAGAAAAATCGGAAGCCGGCGCAACGGCGCGGTCGTTGCGGGTGGCACGAAGATATCGGGCTATTGCCCATGCGGTTCGGCGACGACGGTCGGACGCTCACTCATCGCGCGATATACCGTCTGCTCAGTGAAGATGTCGGGACGTTCAAAGCATGTTGCCATGCTTTCGAAGCAACAAGACAGCTTCATTGTAAAATAAATAAAATTTCTGAGAGAAATGCCGGAGGATACATTGAGTACAATAGACACTTTGCCACCGCGGCGCGTCAGCGACGGCTATCGCTGGATGCAGCTCGTCCTCGGCGTCATCTGCATGGTGATGATCGCCAACCTGCAATACGGCTGGACCTTCTTCGTACCTGAGATCCAGAAGTCCTTCGGCTTCGACCGCGCGGCCATCCAGTGGGCCTTCACCCTCTTCGTGCTGTTTGAGACCTGGCTCGTACCCATCGAAGGCTGGTTCGTCGACAAGTACGGCCCCAAGATCGTCGTGCTGTTTGGCGGCATCCTCTGCGGCGTCGGCTGGGTTATCAACGCCTACGCCGGATCGCTCAATGCGTTCTACCTCGGCCAGGTCATCGCGGGTCTCGGCGCCGGTGCAGTCTACGGCACCTGCGTGGGCAACGCGCTCAAGTGGTTCCCCGACAAGCGCGGGCTCGCCGCTGGCATCACGGCCGCCGGCTTCGGTGCGGGCTCCGCGCTCACCGTCGCGCCGATCCAGTGGATGATCGCCGACAAGGGCTTCCAGGCTGCCTTCCTGTACTTCGGCATCGGCCAGGGCGTGGTCGTGGCGGCGTTGGCCTTCTTCCTGGCCGCCCCGCGGAAGGGCGAGCTCCCGGACGTGTCAGGCGACACCGCCAACGTCCAGTCGCGGCGCGACTACACCCCGAGCGAGGTGGTGCGTCAGCCGATCTTCTGGCTGATGTACCTCATGTTCGTCATCGTCGGCGCAGGCGGCCTGATGATCACTGCCAACCTGAAGCCCATCGCGGCCGATATCGGGGTCGACAAGGTACCGGTGACGATCCTCGGCGTGACCATGGTGGCGATCACGTTCGCGGCGACGATCGATCGGGTGCTCAACGGGCTAACCCGTCCGTTCTTCGGATGGGTGTCGGACAAGATCGGACGCGAGAACACGATGTTCATCGCCTTCGCGATGGAAGGCTTCGGCATCTACATGCTCTACCTCTGGGGTCACGACCCGCTGTGGTTCGTGCTCCTGTCGGGCTTCGTGTTCTTTGCCTGGGGCGAGATCTACTCGCTGTTCCCGTCGACCTGCACCGACACGTTCGGCTCCAAGTTCGCCGCGACGAACGCGGGGCTGCTCTACACGGCCAAGGGCACGGCGGCACTCCTGGTGCCTGTTGCCAACTACCTGCAGCAGAGCACGGGCAACTGGGACGGCGTGTTCCTGGCCGCAGCGGGCGCCAACATCCTGGCCTCGGTGCTTGCGATCGCGGTGCTGAAGCCCTGGCGTAAGCGCGTCGTAGCGAGCGCGCAGGTTGGCACGGAGGCCCCGGCCGCTCGCGTCGCGGTGGCCTGACCGCGGGTCGCACGACCCGCACGACACGCTCCGGAAGGGCTCGGACAGCGTCCGAGCCCTTTCTGCGTCATGCTGAGGAGTGTGATTGAGGAATGTGCACCGGCAGCGTGCCACATCCTGCGTCGAACGCAGGGTCGCGGACGCTGTCTCAGCCGATCTCGCGTCCGGTCGAGGCGTCCAGCCCCTGCTGCTCGGCTCACCCTGGGTGAACTCGCGAGACCCAGGATCGTGGCAGGTGAATCGCGAGCGTAGGCCTTCCACAGCATCTGCCTGACGCCGTTGCGGCTCGCGCTGATGTGGCTCGCATCGGGCTCAGGCTGGCGATCCGCGAGGCACAGCAACCCTGTTGTCACCAGGCTACACTCGTGCCCGACTCGCGTCAGGAACGCCCGCGGCTCATCCTTGCCGCGAGCGACGCCTCTATCAGCTCTCTGTCTTCCACGCCCCGGCCAACCATCGCGGCGTCGTTGCAGGGCTGTTTCAACTCCAGCTTAGTCGTGGCAGGGCAGCCGCGCCGGACCTAACAGTCGCGTGGGCTGATCAAACTCAGCGCCTGACCGTGAGGATCTTTCCGTCGTCGCCGAACGGGGTCTATGATCGGGACACTCCGCGTCGCGTGCAGTGTCGCGCCGGCACTAGAACACGCAGGGTCCTCCGGAGGCGAGGCGACGACCCATGCGCACACACCCAGGTCGAACGGCTGACGAGTGGGCCGGGATCATCACGGAGGCCTACGCCGCTAAGGCGCGCCCCCCGCTGACAAAGCAGCTCATCGACGAGATGCGCGCCATCGTCGCTGAGGCGTTGCACGAAGCCGAGACCGCCGGCGCGCCCGATGCCGAGTGGTGCGAGCGCGTGAACCTTGTACTCGACCGCAGCGAGATGTCCCTCCATGCGGCTGTTGGGCCGCGTTTGGCCGCCATTGACGACGCGGCGGGCACGGCCGTCATGGTGCACCGCTCGGAGGCCGGACGGCCACTCCGGGCCTTCGGTGGCCAGTAGACGGAAGCGGCGAGATCGGCGTGCAGGCAGGGAGCGAGTTCATGGGTGAGGGTTCCGAGAGTCAGACGGCCGGCTTCGCTCCGGAGCGCCCGCCCGCTGGCGCGGACTGGCCGACGATCGGCGATTGGCGCAAGCGGACCCGCGCAGCCCTACTCTCGCGGCGGCTCGCCATTCCGACCGAGGAGCGTGTCACTCGAAGCGAGCGGATCAGCGCGGCGCTCGCTGCGGCGCTCGAGCCCTTGTCGGACAGGTTGATCGGCGTCTACTGGCCGTTCCGCGGCGAGTTCGATCCACGCGGCGTGATGGCGGCTCTGCGCGAGCGGGGCACACGCCTCGCGCTGCCAGTGATCGTTGGGCGGGGCCAGCCGCTTGAATTTCGCGAATGGTCTCCGGGCAGCCTGATGACTCAGGGCGTCTGGAACGTGCCGATGCCCGAATCCGGCGAGACCGTACTGCCTGACCTCCTCGTTGTGCCGCTCGTCGGTTTCGACAAGCAGGGCTACCGCCTCGGCTACGGGGGAGGCTTCTACGACCGGACGATTGCCGCAATGGCGACGCGCCCGCGCACCATCGGCGTCGGGTTCGAGCTCGGCCGCCTGGACACGATCTGCCCGCAGCCCCATGACATCGCGCTGGAGCGCATCATCACGGAGCGTTGAGACAGGTGCGCCCCGCGAATTTAAACGTCACAGGACGATTCCCGCCAATCGTCGTTGCCTTCGGCGCGCGGGATGCTGCGCCCTGCTGATCAGTGCCTCCGCCGAGCCGCCAGTGCCGCGTTGCGCTCCTCCAGCTCGTGCATCGCGATCTGCATGGCCGGTATGGCGGCGATGCGGATTGCGATCCGGCGCGCCTCATTCTTCGATATGCGGCCGGCGCCACTCCGGCGCTCCACGTTCTCGCTGACGTCGGTGCAGGCGGCGATAGGAAAGCCGGTGGCCTCCTCTACGCGGGAGGCATCCGCAAGCTCAATCACCTGCCACGGTGCGGGGAAGCAGTGGGGCCTGGTCATGACCCCGTGTACCCGAGCCCTGCCGCGGCCTCTTTCAACCGCGCAAACGACGTAGCGTAGCGCTCCCGCAAGCGGTCTCCATTCGGCAGGGTCCGGCTCGGGCAGAGGTTGTCCTCATTGTCCGACATCTTGATCAGGATGGCGCCGAGATCGCCGCTCTCGATCACCGACGTGATCCGATCC